>CAKUTY010000088.1 GCA_934692455.1 uncultured Erysipelotrichaceae bacterium | reverse complement strand
GCACATTGTGCAAGTAGTGTTTCTAAGAATACTGATTATGTAATATATGGTGAAAGTGCTGGTTCTAAGCTTACAAAGGCTAAAGAGCTTGGTGTTACAACAATAAGCGAAGAAGAATTTGTAAACATGCTATAATTGATGGGTATGGAAAAAGAAGAGATTAAAATTTTAGCTAACAAATTGATGTTTGATGTAAGTGATAAAGAAGCTGAAGATATCGCTAATGATTTTGGCATGTTGGAGAAAATGCTAAGTTTTTTTGATGAGATTGATACAAGCGATGTTGAAGAGATGATTTATCCTTTTGATGATGAAACTGCTTATTTTAGAGAGGATGAGGTAACTAATGTCCTAAGCCAAAAGGATGCTTTGGCTAATGCGCCAAAACAAATTTCAGGGCATGTTATAGTTCCTAGGGTACTTAAATAATGAGATTTGAAAATGTATGTAGTACAAAAGAAGCTTATGAAAAGGTTTTAGCTGTTAATGAAAAGCTAAACTGCGTAGTTACGCCAATCAAACCTAATAAAGATGGTATTGCGATTGGTATTAAGGATAACGTATGTACTAAGGGTGTTTTAACTACGGCTTCATGTAAGATTTTAGAAAATTATGTTCCTGTTTATAATGCGACTATTATGGACAAGTTAGAGGCAAATGGTTTTGTGCCTGTTTGTAAGGCTTCTATGGATGAACTTGCAATGGGTGGTACTAACTTAACAGCTGTTACAGGTCCTGTTAGAAACCCATATGATTTAAATAGAATTTCTGGTGGTTCTTCTGGTGGTAGTGCGGTTCTTGTTGCTTCTGGTGCTTTAAGTTGTGCTATTGGTAGTGATACAGGTGACTCTATTAGAAAACCAGCTTCATATTGTGGTGTTGTTGGTGTTAAGCCAACTTATGGTCGTATTTCTAGATATGGTATTATCCCTTATGCATCTTCTTTGGATCATGTAGGTTATTTTACAACTTGTATCGATGATGCATGTAAGATGCTTGAAGTATTGGCGGGTAGAGATGACAGGGATATGACTTCTAGTTATAAGGAAGTTTTACCTTATTATAAGAACTTGAATGCTGATGTTAAGGGCAAGAAAGTTTTAGTATTTAAGAATGTCATTGATGCCATTTCTAATAATGAAATCAAAGACTTATTCAATAAGGTGGTTGAAGGCTTAAAGGCTGATGGTGCTATCGTTAAGGAAGTTACTTTTGATGAAAAGCTAATGAAGGCTATTCTTCCTACTTACTATATTATTGCCAATGCTGAGGCTACTGCTAATCATTCTAATCTAGATGGTATTAATTTTGGCAGAAGAGCTGATGGCAAGACTATGGAAGAGATTATGATTAATTCTCGTAGCGAAGGTTTTGGTCCTTGGATTAAGAAGAGATTTATCTTTGGTTCTTATGCACTATTCGAAGAGAATCAAGAAAGAATCTTGAAGAAGGCTCATAAGATTAGAAGATTAATCGTTGATGAAGTTATGAGGGAATTAAAAGAGGCTGATGTCTTGATTGCACCAGCTGCACCTAGTGTTGCACCACTAATTGATGGTACAAGCACTGACGAATTGTCTTTAGAATATTTGATAGCTGATAATCATATGGTTATTGGTAACTTTGGTGGTTTACCTTCTTTGACTTTACCTATGGGTTTAGTTGGTGGTTTACCAGTTGGTGTTAATGTTACTGCTAATCCTTTTGATGAACAGACAATGTTTGATTTATCTAAGGCAATCGAAAATAGAACTGGTCTTATGGGTATTACAAAGGAGGATTTTTAATATGGAATATGATGTAGTCGTTGGTATTGAAATTCACCTTGAGTTAAATACTCTTACTAAGATGTTCTCTGGTGCTCCTTATAAGTTTAAACAAGAGGCTAATACTTGTACTAATGAAGTAGACTTGGGTATGCCAGGTACTTTGCCTTGTTTAAATAAGGGTGCAGTAAAGAAGGCTATCGCTTTATGTAGTGCCTTACATATGGATATTGATACTTTAGTTAAGTTTGATCGTAAGAATTATTACTATAGTGACTTGCCTAAGGGTTTTCAAATTACCCAACAGTTTCATCCAATTGGTTCTAATGGTTATATCGATATTTATTTAAACAATGAATATAAGCGTATTAGAATTAATCGTTGTCATATGGAAGAGGATACTGCGAAACAGTTCCATTTAAACGATTTTACTTTGATTGACTATAACAGAAGTGGTGTTCCTTTGTGTGAGATTGTTTCTGAGCCAGATATTACAAGTGGTATTGAGGCTCAATTGTATGTTGAAAAATTAAGACAAACTTTTGAGTATCTTGGTATTTCTGATGCGAAGATGGAAGAGGGCGAGATGCGTTGTGATGTCAATGTATCTATTATGCCTAAGGGTTCTAAGGTTTTTGGTACTAAGGTAGAGATTAAGAACTTGAATAGTATTGCCAATGTTAAGGAAGCTATCGATTATGAAGTTAAAAGACAGGCTGAAGTATTAGAGAGTGGCGAGGCTGTTGTTCAAGAAACTAGACGTTTTGATGAGAAGACGATGTCTACTGTTAGTATGCGTAAGAAAGAGGGTAGTGTTGACTATAAGTACTTCCCTGAGCCAAATATTCCACCTGTTCGTATTCCTCAATCTATGATTGATGAAGTTTTAGCTAATATGCCTGAGCTTCCAGATACTAAGTTGAAGAGATATTTGGGTGAATATAAGTTAAACGAATATGATGCTTCTATCATTTTAGCTAATAAGGAATTAGCTAATTACTTCGATATGGCTATGAGTACTGCAACAAATCCTAAGAGTTTATGTAACTTATTGACTAGTGAATTAGCTGGTTTATTGGCTAAGAATAGTTTGGATATTACTGCCTCTCCTGTTTCTTATGATAATCTTGCGATGTTGTCTAATATCTTAGATAAGGGTGAGATTTCTTCTAAGCAGGGTAAGATAGTACTTGAGGAAATGTTTAATACTTCTAAGTCTCCTAAAGAGATTATTGAGGAAAAGGGTATGAAGCAAGTTTCTAATGAAGACGAAATCTTGAAGATTGTTACTGAAGTATTGGATGAGAATCCTCAATCAATTGTTGACTTTAAGAATGGTAAAGATAGAGCGTTAGGTTTTATGGTTGGCCAGGTTATGAAGAAGTCTAAGGGTCAGGCTAATCCAAAGCTTGCGAGTGATTTGTTGACTAAGGAGTTATCTAAAAGATAAAATATAGCTTATGGAAAAGGTTAATAAGAAAGAAAAACAAGTTAAGGGTAAAAAGAAATTATCTAAGGGTGCTTTGGTATTAATTATTTCATTAATTATTATTTTGATTCCTTGTTTAATTTTTGGTGGTATTTTAATTTCTGCTGCCTTAGAAAGTGGTAAGCCAGTTGATGGTAATCGTTTTAAGGGCGATTTAAATCCAGCTATCACAAGTTCTAATACAAGCAACATTAAAAATAGCATCGAGGCCTTAAGTGGTGTTGAAAAGTGTGATATCGAGCTTACTTCTGCTCAATATCGTGTGAATGTAGATACAGTTGATACTTTAACTGATAAGCAAATCGAAGACTTATGTGTTGATATTTACAATATTGTTAATAAGGAATTACCGATGGCTACATATTTTACAGCTTCAAGTTCTGAGAAGATGTATGATTTAGCTGTTAATGTCTACAACAAGATTGATGATGATAATATCTATTACATTTTGACTAAGAATTCTAAGATGGATACTTATTCAGTTCAATGTGTATCTAGTGCTGTTGATGAAGAACTTGCTTCTGATTTAAGAGGTGAGAATGATATTGAAGAGCCTACAGAAAAGGATGATGATGCCTCATAGTTATATGAGGCTTTTTTCTCATGAAGAATGAAATTATAAGACTTGAATGTGTTGATATAACAGTAGATGGCCAAGGCGTTTGTAAGAAGGATGGATTGGTCGTTTTCGTCAAGGAAATGATTCCAGGTGAAGTAGCTGATGTTAAGATTATTGCCAATAAGAAGACTTTAGCCTTTGGTATTATCGATAAGCTTATTGTGGCAAGTCCTTTTCGAATAAAACCAGATTGTCCAATTAGCCATAAGTGTGGCGGTTGTGATTATCGTTATATCTCTTATGATTATCAATTAGAGCTTAAGAAACAAATATTAGTTTCTACTTATAAGAATGCCGATTTAGATGTAAAGATTCATGATGTCTTAGGAAGTGATGATCCTTTCTTCTATCGTAATAAGGTACAGGTTCCAGTTAGGGATCATAAGTTTGGCTTCTATCGTAAATTCTCAAATGATATTGTTGAATTTGATAAGTGTTATGTTCAAACTGAATTATCTAATACTATCTTTGATGATATTAAAAATAGCTTATTAAATAAGAAGATTGATCAACACTTCAGACATATTTTGATTAAGCATGCTAGGGGTACTGATGAGGTGATGGTTGGCTTTATTGTTAAGGACTTTAATATTCCTAAGATTGATGAAGTCACAAACGAACTTACTACAAAATATAGTCAAATAAAGTCGGTTATTTTAAATTTAAATACTCGTAATGATAATGTTATCTTGGGCGATGAAGAAAAGATTTTGTTTGGTAGAGAATATATCGTGGATGAATTTGATGGTTTAAAGTTTAAGATTTCATTAAAGTCTTTCTATCAAATTAATTATCACCAGATGCAAAAGCTATATGTAACCGCAAGAGATTTGGCTAATGTGAATAAGGATACAAGACTACTAGACTTATTCTCTGGTATTGGTACTATCTCATTGTTTATGGCTAAGTATTGTAAGGAAGTAACTGGTGTTGAGATTGTTAAGGCTGCTGTTGAAAATGCTAAGGATAATGCGAAACTAAATAATATTACTAATGCGACTTTCTATTTAGATGATGCAAGATGTGATTTAAGTAAGTATTTAAAGGATAAGGATGTTCTTATTGTCGATCCTCCAAGAAAGGGCTTAAGTAAGGAATTAATCGATTCAATTATCAAAACAAATATTGAGAAGATTATCTATATTTCATGTAATCCTGCTACTCAAGCAAGAGACTTAAATCTATTTAAGGAATACTATAATTTCAGTGATATCTATCCTGTTGACATGTTCCCATTTACTACTTCTTGTGAGACCGTTTGTCTCTTGAACAACAAAAAAGTCAAAGATAAAGATATCGTTGAGATTGGTGTAGATACTGAAGATTACTACAAAATCAAAAAAAGGTAAGTAAGCACTATAATGCTGCTCTCTACCGGGAGTGGTCTTTCTTGAAATAGATGCGAAATCTACAATGGCTGATATGAATGATATCAGCGTGGAGGTAAGAATATGGGAGATATTATTAAAATAAACGAAGATGGTCTTGTTCCAGTTGAAGACTCAAATGATTTGATAGAAATCACAGAAGGCCTTTTAGTAGATGCACGATCATCACTTGTCAACAAGAAAACTATGAGTGTTCCGATTGCAGAGTTATCTACATTAGGAGCAGGTGTCGCTTCTTTGGTTCCGGCATTTAATGCAGTGACAACGACAACCACTCTTGCAACAGATGGTCTCTTCACGATTGCTAATAAAGCTGTAGGAGATACTTTGAAGATGGCTAAGAACGGAAATGCCTGGGGGGCTATGAAGACGGCTGCAGGAAGTTCTAAGATGGTTCAGTTGGCAGAAGCTGGTCCACTTACGGCCACATCGCAAGCTGTGGCAGCAATCAATCCTGCGACAATGATGATGGCTGTTGCATTGTACTCTATTGAGAAGCAACTAGGTGAGATCGCAGAGACTCAGAAGCAGATATTGTCATTTCTTGAAATCAAAGATGAGGCAAATGTCGAAGGAGATCTTGAGACTTTAACAGAATTGATTAATAATTATAAGCATAATTGGGATAATGAAATGTATGTGAAGAACAGCCATAAGATGGCAATGGATATCAAAAGAACTGCACGAAGCAATATGCTTTCATATCAGAAGAAGGTAACTGAGT
>CAKUTY010000087.1 GCA_934692455.1 uncultured Erysipelotrichaceae bacterium | reverse complement strand
TAATAACTCTAAATCATTCAACAATTTTCAATGAAGTATATGATAAAGTAATTCATTTTACAGATGATAATTCTTCTAAAGACTATATCCAAGATGGTGTTAGAAATGCATATACCATCTATGGCTTTAATTATTTATTTGATTTGATATTAAACCGATATTTTGAAAAATATAACGATTAAAAAAGAAACCTTAGTTCTCTTCTTCAACCTTGGTTTCGTTTTCTTCTTCACTTTGATTTACATCATCATCTGTGCCTTGATTACCAACAATCGCATCCCCAATAAGCATTTCACTCAAATCACCACTAGTAGGTCTTGTTGAATCAAACAAATCAATTTGTTTCTTCTTATAATCAACAATATTCTTATCAGAATAATCAGCGATTATTAATTCTTCATCCAAGTCAACCGACTTAGCAATCGTAAACAAATGTTTTACAATATCTTTTATATAAGCTTTAGAAGAAGTGATATAAGTTAAATCACTTGTGATTAATTCAATAACATAGTAGTCATTATTTTGATATAAATTTAATATATAATCCCTCTCTATATCCTTAATAGTTAAATATTTACCGCTCTTAGAATAAACAAGTTTGTTTTGATCTAACAAAGATGAATTAGTTAAATATTGTTCGGGATAATATTTATTATTGACAATGTCATTAATATTAATATTAACAACTATCTTGTTATCTAAATAACTCAAAACCAGACTTTCTTGATCAAAGCTCACCTCTCCCATATCACTAGGAAGATAATAGTCATAATACTCAAGACTATTATTAGGATGATTGGATACGATCTTATTTGTATCACTTAAAAGACTATCAAGTTCAGTATTGATATCTTTATTAGAAGCACAGCCACACATCATCACTAACAACAAAACAACAAATAGTCTTTTCATCTAGACTATTTTAACAATAATCCCTGGCTTTTAAAACTAAAATATGAATCAGCAGATACTATCAAATGATCTAGAAAGATAATTCCAACCTGACGACAGCCATCAAAGATAGCTTTTGTAATTCTTTTATCCGCATCAGAAGGATTAATATTACCACTTGGATGATTATGAGCCACCACCACATACTTAGTCTTCAACAACAAAGCTTTTCTTAAAATTTCACTGACTGCAACCATAGATGATTCGCTAGTACCCCTATACATGCTCTCGGCTTTGATTATCTTACCTTTATTGTTTAACAACACCAAAAAGAATTCTTCTTGGTCTTTAAAGCCAATATTAAATCTAATATAGTCAACCAGTATCAAAGGATTAATGGAACAGTCACTATCTTTAATAGTTTCTACTTTTGATAATCGTTTGAAAATTTCCAAAATAGCTAAAATTTCCAAAGCCTTAGCCTTCTTAATCCCCTTAATTTCAACTAGTTCATCATAATCTAAAGACAAGAGATTGTTAAAACCACCAGCCTTTTTAATCAAGTCATTAGATAATGTTAAAACATTTGAATTATGATAAGCTGATTTTAATATCAGTGCCAATAATTCATCATTGTTTAAAGATGAAATCCCGTAATTTAAAGCTTTTTCTCTAGGTAATAATTCGTTCATTTTTCACAAACAAGACGCCATAAGAAACATGAAACAATACTGCCAGAAGAATCAATCATCACATCACTCAATTGACCACATCTACCATCAACAAACAATTGATGAAACTCATCAAACGAAGCATATAAAACACAAAATAGAACAGACACAACAATTAACTTTGGACAATTGTATTCTTTGAAACATTCATAGGTTAAGATATATAAAATAAAATATTCGCTAAAATGAGCTAACTTACGAATAAAGAAACCAAAGGTATCTACAAAAGCCTTTGTATCGCTTATCTTTAACAGCTTCGCGATGCTTAATAAAATACCATCAGATAGACTGCCTGATTGGTCGCCTGTTTCCGCTGATAACAAATATATCAAGATAAGCCAGCTTACAAATAAAAGTGTTTTTATAATCTTTTTCATTCAATAATAATATCATCTAAGATAATTAAAAACCATTGATTCATCATTAAGTTTGCTTCCAACATCCTGGTAACAATCTTTGCCTATAACCGCATTCAAGCTACCTATCGCTAATGCCTTATTAATGTAGCTAACTGCATCATTAGGTAAGGCTAAAGTAATATTTTGCAAGACTGCGCTATTATCAAAATCAAGAATCTTCTTATGATTCAAATCATACAAGCCAATTATTCTTACATTGCTTATTAATAAGTCACTTAAGACCCTATCTTTACTAATGGTCAAATATATATCAACATACATGCCTTCTTTTAAATAAGCTTGATTAACCTTTAAATCATTAATATTAATATCATAAGCAACCTCATCTTCTCTTAAATCATAAGTTAACTTATCTTCAATGCTTCCTATATCGTCTAATACACTCTTATAAAAGAAAGAACCCTTGGGCACAAAACCATCAATACGTACACATTTGTTATTTAGATCTTCCCTATCCACGACAACCTCACTATTCAAGTATCTTTTAGGAACCGATATAAGTTTGTAAGTTGAATCATCTATTAAAGCTCTCTTTCCCAGTGAATAAGTAGCTACAGGCACCTTAATAAGTTCCAATTCTTTCCTACAATAAAGTAGCATTCCTCCAATTAACAGCACAAATACACTCAAAACAATAATTAATTTCTTTTTCTTAGGCATCTCTTTTTCTCCTTTCATATCTTTATTGACGATAAAAGAAGAAATTCCTACACCAAAATAAAAAAAATGAGTAATTATGTAATAATTACTCAAATACCTTCTTATTAGTTAACACAATAATTAATGCCGCCACACTTATCATGGTACCCAATAAATACAAATTGAAAGTACCAAAATATTTCATCATAAAGCCAAATGTTTGCGACAAAACAGCTTGATAAATCATATTAAAAGTTTGAAGTAAAGTTAGTGCTCTTGCGATACTTGCTCCACCATAGATTTTATTAAGATACTCAATATTACCAACAATAGCACTTATCGCTAAAACACCATGTAAAGATTGAGCCAATATAAATACATAAATATTTCTTGTAAGAAAACAGATTAGACATCTTGATACAACTGAAATGCATGAAATTATAAAGGCCTTATGATAGCCAACTTTCTTAATAAATAAACTCCCTTTATTAACTACATATAATTCCGGAATAACCATAATGAAGGTCGCAATACCAATCATATTATCACTGCATTTTAGAGTTTCAGTAATATGAATACCTGCAAAAGTAGTTAAGGTATCTACCGTCGTGTTTGTAAATAAAGTAACCAAAACAATCACCAAAAATCTTTTATCCCTCAAAATACTCTTGGTATTGGTATCTTCCTTGATTACTTCCTTACTAACACTTTCATTTTTAGGCAAAGTAGTAATTATTAGGCAGCACAACAACAAAGACAAGATATAGAAGAAAACATAAGGACCACTATATCCTAGTTTATTCATAATTATCGCAATAAAAGTACTACCTACAATATAACCAAAAGAACCATATGATCTAAGTTGGCCAAAGCTCATCTTATACTTATTACAATATTCAACCGCCAAACTGTCACAAATACTACCTAAATCCGTCTTGAAGATATAGATGCATACAGATAAAAGACAAAGTAAGGAGAAGATGCTTTGATGACTCCATAAGAATACACTCAAAGCTGAAAAGAAACACAATATTGATAAAATCCTTCTATTAGAATACCTGCCAGCCAAGATACCCCATAGAGGAATAAAAATCATTGACACAAACACGCTTATAGATGAAATAAAACCAATCTTCACTCCATCAAATCCAAGTCTTGAATAGTATACATTAGCATATGGGAAAAAGACACCATATGAGATGTATAAGAATAAATATAATAATTTAAATTTGTTGTTGATGGTCTTGTTCATAATTAAACATCTATTAAAGTATATTACATTATCGATTATTTTTTAATAATTCCTTATAGAATTTAACAACCAAGCCTAACTTATCAATCGAAAAATATTCATCATCATTATTAACACTAGCATATTGTTTATTATCGATATCAATAGGCACAAATCTAATTTCCGCATCAGATAAATCATTAAAAAGACCTACCGCAAAATATGGTAAACAAGGTTCTCTTTAAACCTTTTAAACTCTTGGTACCGTCCTTTTTAACTAAATCATTACCTTGAGATAGACCACATCTTTTAATTGCCCTACCACCAAATACAAGAGAATTTAAGCCTTCTTACAAGCCTCATAAGTCAATAGATACAGCCAAAAAGCACGGTGTTATAACAATTCTCTGATCTTCACTACGAAAGGATTTTTAATCTTCACTTCATTCACTACTTTTGTCACAATACACTCTTACAATTATTTATTAAGTAAATAAAAAATGAAATTAATCACTTCTTTAATGCTACATTGTAACATGTTTACTAACTAGTTTATAGCTATTGTCAATTAATTCACTAATCAAATCATCACTTAAAGTATCATCCAAAATAATCGATGTCCATGACTTCTTGTTCATATGATAGGCTTCATAAATACCTTCTATCTTCAGCAAATTATCCTTATCGTTTGGATTAATCTTAACATTGATGACTTCAATTAAACCAGATTTATTCTTATCAATCTTATTAAACGGGATATCCATTAAGATACCAAACCACTTATTATCTTTGTTTCGATATACACCATGATAAGGACTGCTTTTAAATGGGAAATCAGGACTTACACTATATTTCTTATAAATAAATTCATTAATTCTATTAGCTTGATCATAGATATAAGTTCTTTTTGTACAAGTCTTATCTCTTATATCCAACAATATTCTTTCATATTCACTTCTAATCTTTAGATTAAATTCACCACTTCTTTCGATTCTAAAATTGGTATATTCCTCATCAAAAGATAAGTCGATAATCTTGCCCGTAATATTTTTATCAATATAAGTAATAATTACTCTAAAAGAATTATCCAATATATCAACAGTATAAACGTAATCACTATTAAAACCATATTCTAACAGTTTATTTTCTTCAATCAAGTAGCGATTAAAGATTGTTTCTTCTATTGTCATAATAATTTGCAAGTCCTTATAAATTTACTAGTATCAACACCACTTTCTAGATATCTTAACAAGATATTAGCACAAGCATTACTATCACTATCAGCTCTATGATGATTTAAACAAATATCATAATAATCGCACAAATCATTAAGCTTATGACTAATACCAGGTAAAAGCACTCTACCCATTTGTACTGTACACATATAATGTACATAAGGTTTCCAATCAATGTGATAAAAAGCTAAACACTTCTTTAAGACATTCATATCGAATGTTGCGTTATGAGCCGCAATCATACCACTACTAAATAAGGGCTCTATACTTTCCCAAAGTAAATCAAAAGATGGTGCATTAGCTACCATAAATTCATCAATACCAGTTAACCTTTTATTGAATGAATCAAAATATGTCTCAGGATTTACTAACGAATAGAAAGAATCAACTATCCTATCATCTTCTATAATCGTGATACCAATGGCACTCATGCGATCATTTAAGTGATTAGGGGTTTCTACATCAAATACAATAAAACGATTCAAAAAAATCACCTCTAATAAAATTATAAAACCAAAATAAAAAACTTCTTAAAGAAGCTTCTTATTGTCCCATAGATTTCATGATTGCACGAATTTGTGCCTCAGAAGGTTTTCTACCCATTTGAGAGTACATTGCACGAATCATCTTTTCGTTGATTGGTGGATTTTCTTTGATTTGTTTCTCAAAGTAGTTTCTAGTAATAAAGAAACCAGCAACACCGCCAATCACAAGGCCTAGAACCAAATAACCAATTGATTGCCACATATATTTAAATCTCCTTTTAGTTAACAATTTTATGGCCTGATGAGGTAAATTTCCTGACGAATGTCAGGTGGGCCAGCTATACTTGCCTTTAGGATCCCCACTTATAGTAGGCTTTCGACACCAACAAGTAACGCGCTT
>CAKUTY010000086.1 GCA_934692455.1 uncultured Erysipelotrichaceae bacterium | reverse complement strand
AACCACTTTTATATATTTATAGAAGTGGTTTTTATATTATTGGTATTTATGTTCTCTTAAACTAGTATGGTTAATGATCTTATTGAAAGTACCATGACCAATAAGCTTACCTCCATATATTTCACAAGAACATTTCTTTCTTTTTAGTTTGGTTTCAATATAGTAGGCATTATCAATATCATTAGACTTAAAATTTATAAAAGATGTGATAAAAACACTATTAGGTCACATAAGCTCCTCCTTCCATATTTGTTTTTCCTGTCAGCTAAACATTATAAGGAAGGATTTTTATTTATCCATAAATCCGACAACACATAAATTTATAGTCACCCACATACATCAAAAAAGTGGCTATTTTCTAGCCACATACAAAGTTATAGTCCACCCACACCCACATGAGAAATTAGAGCGTCGTTAACTTAATACAGGGTGTCAAATGACACCCTTGTTAACTAATTAAACTATGTAAGCTATCTCTTAATTCGTCTAAGATTCTTTGTTCTTCCATAAAAGTTGTGATTAATTCCTCGGACTCTTTTGCAGTGTAACCATCTTTAATTAACCCACTTATAATAAGATCATAAACATTTTCCATCAATTGACTCCTCCTGACTTAATGGCATGTGAATATAAAGACTAGTTATTCCCAAGTTTTCCCATATTATTGCCATTTTCCACACTAAAAATTGTAAGTAAAAGAAAGGACTGTTAGAAATTAGTCATTTCGTAACAGCCCATTTTATAAAGTCTTTATTTAATAATATCTTTCATCACGCTATAAGCACCATTGTTGTTGATATCGTTTAGATACTTAACAACAGCTTCTTCAAAACCAGGTATTAAAGTTAAATCTCTATCCCAGAATGAAGTATTTGATGCTACTTCATGCGCTAGTGTCTTTACATCATCATCTTTATGATTATAGTAGAATTCAAGTACTTCCTTATCATCGGAAATAATATATTCATCACCATTTTCTCTATGAGCTACTAGACCTTTGTCGGTTAATTCTTGTCCTTGATAGAACTTGATATAGAAGGCAAAACTTGCTGTGATACATTCTGGCAATTTATTAAATTTTTCTACATAACTTAGAAGCGATGGCATTACTCTTGCCTTCCACTTTGAAGTTGAATTTAAAGAGATGCTTAACAATTGATGATCAATGAATGGATTTTTGAAACGATCAATTACAGAAGCGGCAAATTGTTCACAATCTTCTTTTGCTAAAGTTAAAGTAGGGATTACTTCATCAAATAAAGTTTTATTCATGAATTTAGAAATAACTTCATCATTCATGCAGTCTCTTACAATATTTTGACCAGCTTCATAGGCACCTAGGACAAAAGAAGTATGAGCACCATTTAAGATACGTACTTTTCTTTGTTTATATGGCTTGTGATCCTTACAAATAAGGATTGGAAGATTAGCTTTTTCACATGGGAATTCATCTTTGATTGAATCAGGACCTTCAATTACCCAGAAACCAAAGATTTCACCTGTATCAATAATGTTATCGATATATCCATTTTCGTTATTGATGGCTTCTGCTTCGTTTCTAGGGAAACCTGTAACAATTCTATCGACTAGAGTTGAACAGAAGATGTTTTCTTCCTTTACCCAGTTGATAAAGTCTTCACCTAAGTTCCAATCACTAGCGTGTTGTAATACATATTCTTCAAGTTTCTTACCGTTGTCATCAATTAGTTCACATGCAAGAATGATAAAACCTTTACCTTTTTCGTTCTTGAAGTTTAAATATCTTTCATACATAAACTTAGTTAATTTAGCAGGATAGCTAGACGCTGGGCAATCTTCTAATTTACAAGATGGATCATAGGCGATACCAGCTTCGGTAGTGTTACATACAATGAAACGTAAATCAGGGTTTTTAGCACATGCATATACTTCATCATAATCAGAATAAATATTTAAACAACGGCTAACACATGAGATGATTCTCTTTTCATTTACTTTTTTACCATCCTTAAAGCCTCTTAGATATAAATCGTATAAGCCTTCTTGAGAATTAATTACTTCATTTAATTTAAAGCCATTATCTTTGTTGGCAATAGGCTGAACTAAGACTACCTTAGAATTGAAGTTAGCTTTTTCGTTCATAACATCAACAAAATAATCGACAAAAGCTCTTAAGAAATTTCCTTCACCGAATTGTAAGATACGCTCAGGTGCTTCTTTTAATAAGTAACCATCATAACCTTTTTCTTCTAATACTTTATAACTTAGTGTTTCCATATTACCTCCTTATAGGGTTACACCCTTCTTGAATATCGCTAAATCATGATACTTGTTTTCTTCGCTCTTCACTTCTTTACCACTGGCAACGTCTAAGACATATTCAAATAGTTCGTTTGATAAATCTTTTAGTGATGTGCCTTCTACTAACTTGCCACAGTTGAAGTCTATCCAATTGTTTTTCTTATTGTAAAGATTAGAATTACTTGAAATCTTTACTGTAGGAACAGGAGAAGCGAATGGCGTTCCTCTTCCGGTTGTGAATAAGACAATTTGGGCTCCAGAGGCAGCTAGGGCAGTGGCAGCTACCAAATCGTTTCCTGGTGCGCTTAATAGGTTTAAGCCTTTTGTGCATACTTGTCTTCCATATTCTAAGACATCAGTTACTTTCGCATTACCTGATTTTTGTGTACAACCAAGTGATTTATCTTCAAGAGTAGAAATACCGCCTTGTTTATTACCAGGAGAAGGATTTTCGTAGATTGTTTGATTATGAGCCTTAAAATATGCCTTAAAATCATTAATCAATTTAACAGTCTTATCAAATGTTTTTATATCTTTACATCTATTCATTAAGATAGTTTCAGCTCCAAACATCTCAGGAACTTCAGTTAAAATAGTTGTGCCACCCTTAGAAATTAATAAATCTGAGAAAGCGCCAACAGTAGGATTGGCACTAATTCCTGATAGTCCATCAGAACCACCACATTTCATACCAATGACAAGTTTACTTACATCAACATCTTCTCTTTTATCATTAGCACATTTTGTCACTAGTTCTTCAATTAATTCTAAGGCCTTACTTACTTCATCATCATATTCTTGGGCAACTAGATACTTAATCCTGTCACTATCGTTATTAATATATGGCTTTAAAACATCGATATTAGAATTTTCACAGCCAAGTCCTAACACAAGTACACCGCCAGCATTTGGGTGATTAATTAAATCAGCTAGGATTTCTCTTGTGTTTTCTTGGTCATCGCCCATTTGGGAACAGCCATATGGGTGTCTAAAGGCATAGATAGCTTCAACACTTCCTTTAATTAAAGATTGGGCCTTTTCTTCAATTAAAGAAGCGACAGAATTCATACAACCAACAGTTGGAATAATCCATATTTCATTTCTAACGCCTACTTTACCATTTTCTCTTAAATAACCTTTAAAAGTTCTCTTTTCACTAGCTTCTAATTCCTTAAAATTAGGATTATATGTATATTCTAGTAAATCATTCAAACCTGTTTTTAGATTATGAGTATGGACATGACTACCTTTTAAAAAATCTTTAGTCGCATTGCCAATAGGGTAACCATACTTAATAATAGGCTCTTTTTCTTTAATGTCTCTTAATGAAAACTTATGTCCTTGGGGAATATCTTCAATTAGGGTGACGATATTTCCATCAACATCTAATTGACTTCCTTTATTTAGAGGACTAAGGGCTACTGCCACATCATCAAGGGGATTAATTTTAATGAAACTGTTCATATTTTCTCCTTTGTGTAAGTACTTACATTTCACTTATAATCTAGCACAAATTACTTGATTAATCTACAGTTTTTTTCTAATTTATGTTATTTTAATAGTATAAGTGTAACTACTTACATATACTATGAACATTTACGACATTGCGAAATTATCAAAAGTATCTATTGCGACCGTATCTAGAGTAATAAATGGTAGCGATAGAGTCAGTGAAAAGACCAAGAAAAAGGTTGAAGATGTTATGGCTGCCTACGGTTATAAGCCTAATGTTTTTGCGCGCAGTTTAAATCTAGAACAGTCAATGGTAGTTGGCATTATGTGCCCTAATATTGCGGATAGATATATGGCTAAGGGGGTTTCTTTTCTAGAGAAACAATTAAGAAACTATGGATATGATTGTATCTTGATGTGTTCAGGTTATGATTTTGAATCTAAAGTTGAATGTGTTAAGTCTTTGATTGATCGAAGGATTGATGCCTTGTTTTTGGTTGGATCTAACTATGCCAAGGATCATGGTAATAAGGATATTGAGTATCTTAAGGATGCAGCGTTGAAGATGCCAGTAATCTTAATCAATGGTTGTCTTAATTACGAAAATATCTATTGTGTCTTAACTGATAATAAAAAGGCTGTATATAAGGCTACTGATATGCTTATTAAACAGGGTAGGAAGAAAATTATTTTCTTGTTTGATTCATATTCCTATAGTTTGAAGAAGAAGATGCAAGGTTTTGAGTTGGCTTTAAAAGATAATGGTATTTTGATCGATAAGAATAATTTGATTTTTGTGCCTAATTCTATAATGGATACTTACAAAATTTTAGAAGAAAGAAACATTGAATTTGATGGGGTTATCGCATCTGATGATGCGATGGCAATTGGTGCCTTAAAATTAGCTTATTCAAGGGGTATAGAAGATAAAGTAAGTGTTGTTGGCTACAATAATTCTGAATTATGCCTGTGTTCTGTTAAAGAATTAAGTTCTATTGATTCTAAGATTGAAGACTTATGTGATTTAGCGGTAAAGACTTTGTTAAAGGTTATAAATAATGAAAAAGTTTCTAAGAAACAAGTTATTGATTGTGAATTTATTGAAAGGGGTAGGACAAAGCTATGAAAAAGTTTATGGATGAAGATTTCTTATTAGAAAATGAAGTAAGTAAGAAATTATATTTTGATTATGCATCTAAGATGCCTATTGTGGATTATCATTGTCATATTTCGCCAAAAGAAATTGCTGAGGATAAAAAGTTCTCTTCAATAACAAAACTATGGCTTGGCGGTGACCATTATAAGTGGCGTTTGATGAGGGCTAATGGCGTTAATGAAAAATATATTACAGGCGACGGTAGTGATTTTGAAAAGTTCTATTATTTTGCCAAGACTTTAGAAAAGGCTATCGGTAATCCTGTATATCATTGGTCACACTTGGAACTTAAAAGATATTTTGGTTATGATGGAGTCTTAAATAGCAAGACTTGCAAAGAAGTGTTTGAACTTTGTAACGAAAAGTTAAAGACAATGTCGGCTAAAAAGATTATAAGCGATTCTAATGTAAAACTTTTATGTACAACTGATGATCCGATTGATGATTTAAGGTATCATGATTTAATTAAGGAAGATAAAGGTTTTTCTACAGTTGTCTTACCGGCTTTTAGACCGGATAAGGTTGTAAATATCAACAAAGAAGGATTTAAGGATTATATTGATAAGTTATCTGATGTTTCAAATGTAAAAATTGAATCTTTAGATTCCTTATTAAAGGCGTTAGATACAAGAATTGATTATTTTGTATCTAAGGGTTGTTTAGTTGCAGATCATGGTCTAGATTACTTGATGTATGAAGAAGGCAATGTAGAAGATATTTTCTTGAAGGCTATGAATAGAGAAATTTTAAGTCAAAAAGAGGTTGATGCCTACAAGACTTATATGTTGTTGTATTTTTCTAAGAAATATCGTGAAAAGGATATTGTGATGCAACTACATTTTGGTTGTTTAAGAAATAATAATAGTTTAATTAGCGCTCCTGATACTGGCTATGATTCAATTAATAATTATGCACCTGCTGATAAGATGGTTAAATTAATTGATCATATGAATTTAAATGGTTTGCCTAAGACTATCTTATATAGTTTAAATCCTAATGATGATGAGCTTATAGATACAATAATTGGTTGTTTCCAAAATGATGATTGTGTAGCTAAGATTCAACATGGCAGTGCTTGGTGGTTTAATGATAATAAGACTGGTATGCTTAAACAAATGAATTCATTGGCCAATGGTGGCTTGTTAGGCAATTTTGTGGGA
>CAKUTY010000085.1 GCA_934692455.1 uncultured Erysipelotrichaceae bacterium | reverse complement strand
ATTATTTTGATAATGCTTCTTTTAAGTCACTTGCAAATTCAAGTGTTGCTTCCTCTTTTGTGCACCATGATGTCACAAAACGACAAACTGATGACTTTTCATCATATTGATCCCAAATCTCAAATATATATTTTTGTTGAAGCTTTTTAATTACTTCGTTATCTAAAATATAGAATTGTTGATTAGTTGGTGAATTAGTATAAGGCTTGATATTAAATGCTGAGAAGATATATTTTAGCGCATCAGCTGTTTTATTAGCATGTGCTGCAAGCTTTAGATATAAATCATCAGTAAATAAAGTCTTAAAGCTAATTCCCATGATTCTTGCCTTCGCTAACATCTGACCATTTTGTTTAAGATAATAACGGAAGTTTTCCTTCAATTCATCATTACAAATCACAAATGCTTCACCAAGTAGGGCACCATTTTTAGTACCACCAATATAGAACATATCAGTTAATTCAGCGATATCTTCAAGTCTTAAAGTATTGCCAAGGCTTGCTAGTGCTGTTGAAAGTCTAGCACCATCCATATATAAATATAAGCCATACTTATCACAGATTTGTCTTAATAGTCTTACTTCATCAAGTGTATAGACAGTACCTAATTCTGTAGGGTTTGTGATAAAGACCATCTTAGGCTTAACCATATGTTCATCTGGATGTTTCTCAATAATTTTAACAATCTCAAATGGATCAATCTTACCATCTCTATTTGGAGTTGTAAGAATCTTATGTCCTTTAGCTTCAATAGCACCTGTTTCATGAACATTGATATGTCCTGTATCAGTTGAAATAACAGCTTCATAAGGTCTTAAGGCAATTGAATGAGCCAAGATATTACATGGTGTACCACCTGGTACGAAATGGATATCAACATCTTCATTCTTAATCGCATTCTTGATTAATCTTTTAGCTAATAAACAGTAATCGTCATTACCATAACCAGCTTGTTGTTTATTATTTGTTTTTATTAATTCTTCTAATATTTCTGGGGCACACCCTTCTAAATAATCACTTTGAAAATTGTACATATAATCCTCTTTTCCCTTTCAATCATACCATATTATTTAGGCACATATCTTATATTAGAGACATTGTAGACCGTCACAAAGGCGCTTGGATCATTATGAATAATGAAGTCCATAAGTAACTGATATTCTCGTTTATCAACAATTGTCACAATCTCTTCATGTTTTTCTTTAGTATAAGCACCAGTACTTATATATAAGGTTGCACCTGAATGTAAGGCATTAATAATAAAGTCTTTTATTTCTTCATTCTTATTTAAAGATACAATACATACTCTTCTTTTAATATTTTGACCAAAGATAAAGTAATCAGTTAAGATACCACAGAAATAAGTACCTAGAACTGATAAGATCACTTTACGTGGTGAATAGACAAGGGCAGAAGACAAGGATACTACCATGCCTGACAAAGCTAGAGCTTTGCCAATTTCCATATGTAAGTATTTGTTCATTATCTTGGCAACAATATCTAGGCCACCTGATGAGGCGTTGTTGTTAAATAGTATCGCAATACCTAAGGATACAACGAAACAATAGGCAGTAACGTCAATGATGTCTGATCCTGTGATTGATGTGACATTTGGGAATAATACTTCAAGTATTGCCAAGATGATTGGCATAAGGATTGCCGTATATACAGTTTTAGCACCAAAATCTTTACCAATTAAAATAAAACTAATTACCAATAATACTGCGTTCATTATTAGAGTTAGTGTTGAAACCTTTAGTGGTAAAAAGTGTGTCAAGACAATGGCTAGGCCTGAAATACTACTAATTGATGTTTCTGATGGTATTAAAAAGAAATAGACGGCGCATGATACGATTATTGTTCCAAAGGTTAGAACTAAAAGTTCTTTGATTTTTTTCATAGTGTTCATGAGTGTATTATATATCTTTAATGGGAATTTAAGGTAGAATAATAAAGATGGTAAAGAATAAAAAAAGACATTTAAGAAAAACGATTAAATATGCCCTTATTGGCTTATCAGGACTTTTGTTGGTTGGGATTATTATATTCATTTTGAATTTTAACTTTAAGTTTGTAGGTAAGAAGTCAATTCATGATGATGCCCTTACCTATAAGTCTAAGTCATGTTTAGCGTTTTATCCTAACAGTGAAAAAGGAAAAGAAATAGCCAAAAACATTTGTGATAAGGCTTTAAAGGATACAATCTATGATTATGCCCTTGTTCCATATGGTGACTATTATCTTGTTTCTTATCGTGATGGAACTAAATATTATGTTGATAGGGAATATAAAGAATTAGTTATTGATAATATCAATGAAGAGGGCAAGAAGATTATTGCGGATTATCTTCGTTATCAATTAAAGAAGGAAGAAAAGGATTTTGCCTATACTTTAGAATTCTTGGAAGAATCTTTCTATCAAAATTTAGATTTAAGTGAAGTTACTTATAAGGTTGATGGCCCTGACTTATTGTGTCATTTTCCTAAGTATGAAGCTGATATTAGAGTGCCTTTAAAATATATGCAGGGTGCATGTAATATCAACCTAGGCTATGAGAACGAACTATATCATAAGCCGCATTATATTTCTAATAATCGTAAGATGATTTGTTTCACTTTTGATGATGGTCCAGATATGAGTTTAAAGACTAGTGGTCAAATAGTGGATACCTTATATAAGTATGATAGTTCGGCTACTTTCTATATCTTGGGAAGTAGACTTGGTGAGAAACAAATTAATTTCTGTAAAGAGAGTGTTGAAAAGGGTATGGAATATGGATCTCATACTCAATCTCATAAGAATTTAACTAAGTTGTCTGTTTCTGATGTGGCTAACGAGATTATGACACCATATCATGATTTATATGACAATGAATTTGGCTTTGGCTATCAGATGAAAACCTTTAGACCACCATATGGTGCCTATAGTGATACAGTAAGACAAGCTACCAATTTGACTGCTGTACTTTGGAATGTTGATTCTAAGGACTGGTCATATCGTACTAAGTATGATGCAAATGATGCGGTTGATGTAATCTATAATGAGGTTATTAAGGACGGGGATGAAAATGATGTAGTCTTGTTCCATGATATTTATCAAACAAGTGTTGATGCAGCAAGTAAACTTATTTCTTACTATATCAATCAAGGGTATCAAATAGTCAATGTATCTGAGCTTATGGAGGTTTTGGGTGTGACAGGTGCATCTTATTTTTCTGGTAAATGATAAAAACATCTTCATAGATGTTTTTTATATATATAATATTTTTCGTGAATAATGATTTAACTAAAGGACCTGTTATCAAATCGATGTTATTGTTTGCGATACCGATGATAATAGGCGATCTATTACAACAGTGTTATAACATCGCAGATACTTTAATCGTAGGGCAAGTATTAGGTAAGAATGCACTTGCCTCAGTTGGCTCATCTTTTACCTTGATGACCTTTCTAACATCAATAATATTGGGTTTATGCATGGGAAGTGGTGCCTTGTTTTCGATTTGTTTTGGTCAAAAAGATGAAGAAAAACTTAAAGAAAATCTATCTGCATCTTTCTTCTTTATCCTACTTAAAAGTATTCTTAAACGTTCCAGATGAAGTGTGGCTAGATATGAAAGATTATCTATTTATAATTTTTACTGGCATCTTAGCTATTTTCTTATATAACTACTTTGCTTCGTATTTAAGAGCCATTGGTAATTCGATTACACCCTTAATCTTTTTAGCCTTATCTTCATTTGTTAATATTGCGTTGGACTTATATTTTGTGATTAGCTTAAATAAAGGTGTTATAGGAGCTGCAAAAGCTACTGTAATAGCTCAATACTTATCAGGTATAGGAATATTACTTTATACTTTTAAAAAGTATCCTCAAGTATTTTCAATATGTAAAGTATCTTATCTTAAAAAAGAACGTATAAAAGAAATAGTATCTTATTCTATCCTAACTTGTCTTCAACAATCGGTAATGAATTTAGGTATTCTAATGGTCCAAGGTTTAGTTAATAGTTTTGGAACAGTTGTAATGGCTGCTTTTGCGGCTGCTGTTAAGATAGATGCCTTTGCCTATATGCCAGTACAAGACTTTGGTAATGCCTTCTCAACCTTTATTGCTCAAAACTATGGTGCAAAAGAAGATGAAAGAATTAGAAATGGTTTAAAGGCAGCAGTGAGTATTTCGATAGGCTTTTGTCTAGTTGTGTCTTTATTGGTATTCATCTGTGCTAAACCTTTAATGATGATTTTTGTGAATGAAATGGATGTGATTAAAGAAGGTGTTCGTTATCTAAGAATAGAAGGTAGCTTTTATCTTGGCATAGGTTGTTTGTTCCTTTTATATGGCCTATATCGGGCGATTGGTAAACCTGCTATGAGTTTAGTCTTAACTATAATTTCGCTTGGTACAAGAGTTTTATTGGCCTATATCCTATCTTCTATAGTTGGTGTTGTTGGTATCTGGTGGTCAGTTCCTATTGGCTGGTTCTTGGCTGATTTGTTTGGTTTTGGATACTATATTCTAAACAAAAAGAAATTATTAATTTAAATAATTATTTTGAATACTCTTTAAATATTCAACGTATTGATAAGCGATTGTCTCATCGCTTATTTTTATTTCATTGCCATAGGCTAGAATCTTAGAAAAGAAGATTTGATTAATAGATACAAACAAAGTAGCTTTATTCTTGTTGATGATAATGCCAGGGAAGTCATCAAGAAGTCTGTTTATTGTTTTGGGGCACGAATCTGGGCTCGAATCTGGGCTCGAACCTGATATGGTGATATTTACCTTAGTAGTTTCTTTAGTATAAAAAGAATTACTTGATTCATTGATGTGACTTATAATCTTTTTAGTTGGGATATTGATGCTATCTAATGTATCTTTAATAAGAACATCTTTAATATTATCAAAACGATAGTGATATATCTTAGTGTTGTCTTGATAATGAAAATAGAAATAGTAATAGTCATTGGCACGATGAATAAAGATAGGGAAGACATCTTGGATTTGATTATTCTTAGTAGTGATACTTACCATCTTATGATTTTTAATAGCTTCTAAGATATCTTCCATCTTAGGAAGTAGCTTTTGGGCCTTTTGAGTATTTGTGTATTTAATCTCTTCTAATAGTTTTTCTTCATCACTAGAGATAAAAGAATATAACTTATTGTTTATATCGTTTTTAAAAGATGTATCTAGATTCTTTAATGAATTGATAGAATCCTGAATTATTTTGATTTCAGATAGATTAAAAGGACAATCTAAAAGATAATAACCATTATCATATTCAACATTAACACCACATTCGTTAAGTATCTTAAAATCATCATAAAGGGTTTTACGATTATCTACTCTAATATTCTTGTATTCAAGTAAAGAGATGATTTCATCTAAACTTAGATGCTTGTCAAAGTTTGAATTTTTCTTTAATATTTCAATCAAATATAATATTCTTTTCTTATTATTCTTTTCCATAACCCAATTATAGTATTGTCCAATTATTTGGACAATGACAAATTGTATTCATTATATATTAATGACACAAGGAGGAAGAAAAGATGTACGTGTTATGGACTTTGATGATTGGATGGGGCTTTTATTTAAATAAGATGGAGATTCTTGCGATACTCTTGTTTCTAATGTTTCTATTATTAAGTGATACAAGAAAAATTTGCTGGCGCTATATTAGTATTGCGATTATTACATTAGTATTTAATATTATAGTTTTCAATCTAGGATATTTTGGTAAGAATCTCATATCTTACACTTTCCTAATAACTGAAGCACTAGTAAGTGCTAACTTATCAGAATATCTAGGCAGATTAAATGTGAATAGTCTTATGGAAATTTATCTTTTTGTTTCAGTAAGTTTCCTAACATTTGTAGGTATAACAATTTTATTATCAAGTGTAACAAGCGATTATATCTATGTTCATAATCTATATGTCTATAACGCTTTAATCTTTGTGCCTTCCTTCTTGTTAGCGAGTATACATTTATTTAAAAAATTAACTGCTTCTCGTATTAAAATGGGAGTATGGAATCACTAAAAGAATTATATAGAATAGGTCCGGGACCCTCTAGTTCCCATA
>CAKUTY010000084.1 GCA_934692455.1 uncultured Erysipelotrichaceae bacterium | reverse complement strand
TATCACTTCACTTAACTCATTGATTGTTAAACATTATGAAAACAAGTAGTCCGTAAAGGGCTATTTGTTTTATAATGGCTCATATGTTTAATATTGTTTACTATGGGCTATTATTTATCTATGAAGAAATATTATATAAGTTAGTGCTACAATTGCCATTAAGTGTTTCAGTAGTCTTCTTTTCTTTGACTATTGGTTTATTTATTGGCTATTTATCTCAATTTGTTCCAAAGAGAATTAATTACTTTATCTTTAATATCATAAATCTATTATTATGTATCTATTATGGTACTGCTTTAATTGTTAAGAAGGTGTTTGGCATTATCATAACTCCTTCTACTTTTACTATGTATAAGCAGGTTACTAGTGGTGCTTTTAAAACATTATTCTTTGATGTGATTACTAGTAATATCTTGATTATCATCTTAATTTTGTTACCTTTTATTGTAGGTTTATTCTTAAATAGATACTTGTCTAATAAACCTAAGTTTACTTATATCTTAGTTGTGATTATTCCATTTATATTGTTTTTATTTGGTGGTGATTTAAAATCATTCTATTCAATTAAAGCTGATGTGGATAAGTTAGGTGTATGTTCTAGTATTTTTATGAATGGGGATTTGGGGCTGGAAACTACGGGCTCGAAGCTTGGACTCGAATCTGGGCTCGAATCTTCCGGGCTCGAATCTGTGGGTGAAAAAGACGATGAAGTAACATACACTCCTCAAATAAGTAACATAGACTTTGATAGTATAGAAAGTGATAATCAGGCTATCAATGATTTGAATAATTACTTTAAGAATCAAGTACCAACCTATACTAATGAATATACAGGTATGTTTGAGGGTAAGAATCTAATTTATATAATGGCAGAGTCTTTTGATGGTTATTTTGTAGATAAAGAATTGACTCCTACTTTATATAAGATGATTCATGATGGTTTTTATTTTAAGAATTATTACACACCTACTAATTTGTCTACTATAGGTGGTGAGTTTTCTTTACTAACGGGTTTGTTGCCTGATTTGGCTGTATTAAATAATCAATGGAATGGTAACTATAATAATAATGGTCATCATAATTATTATCCTTATGGATTAGGAAATTTGTTTAAGAACTTAGGCTATGATGTTTATGCATATCATGATTATTTTTATAATTTTCAAAATAGAGACTATTATCTAAAGGATTTGGGTTTTGATAATTATAAGGCTTGTGGAAATGGCATGGAAACAAGAATGGATTGTAGTATTTTTCCTGCTAGTGATGATGAGATGATTAATGGCAGTATTGATGACTATATTAATTCAGATAAGTTTATGGTTTACTACGTAACTGTTTCAGGTCATGCGAAATGGGGTTTTGGTTATAATGCGATGGCTGAGAAGAATAAGAGTCTAGTTAATGACCTTGATTATAGTGAAACAGTTAGAGCATACATTTCTGCTAACTTAGAACTAGAGAAGGCTATGACTACTTTATTGGATAAATTAAGCGCTGCAGGTAAGTTAGAGGATACAGTAATTGTTATGGCTAGTGATCATCATCCTTATTTTATGGAAGATGAACAAATGGAAGAGTTGGCTGGTAAGGAATTAGATAAGTATAGTTTATATAAGAATGATTTGATTATTTATAATCCTGGTGTTGAAGATGTTACTGTGGATAAGATATGTAATACTATTGATGTTTTACCTACAGTATTAAATTTGTTTGGGATTGAATATGATTCTAGAATAATTGTTGGCAAGGATATCTTGTCTGATAGTGATGGAATGGCTATTTTTGCGGATTATTCTTGGCTAGCTGATAATGACGATGATTATAGTAATGTTGTAAGTAATAAGTATTTAGTTTCTAAGAATATTATGGTTTACGATTATTATCGTTATCTTTTTGATGGTACACCAAACAAGAGTTGAACTTGCACGGGTTACCCCACACGCCCCTCAAGCGTGCGCGTCTACCATTTCCGCCACTGGTGCATAGCAATATTTTAGCATAATAGATAAGGGAGCGATTTGCCCTCTTAGTACGAGTTTGTTTTTGTTAAAGTGGCGACAGCGCCCATCGTTCGATAAGCGCTGTCGTTATGTGTTCAATTATTCTTCCATAACTTCCAATACCATCCTGGCACCCAGCTTAAAGCCATTCTGAAAGATCAAGCAGTCTGTATTGGTTTGATGTTCCCACATACAATCGGTGTATTTCTCAAACAGTTCTTTCTGCTCGTTCGTCATAGTGGCTTTAAGCTTTTCTTCGTTCCGGCAGATTAGCTCCTGCAGTTTCTTGTACTCCTTGAAAGAAGTATCGTACTCTGTAGACTCGACATTGCCATGCCAAAATTCTTCAAGGATTCTCATACCGCATCCTCCTCATAGATCATCTCACGCAGGACAATTTCTTCTGCACGATTGCGGATGCTGTTTATGGCTCCAACCCATGCCATCTGATCGTGCTGCTTCATGCGCTCTGTCACATCCTCAGATGCCTTCATCTGCTCGATGATAAATTCAAGGCGGTTTCTGTGCCTGCTCGTTCAAATCAGCAAGATGTGTCCACAATTCGCCACTGAGACACAGAACGTTAAAGCGGATGGGGTTATTCTCCTTGATGTAATCTCTGTGCATACGCCCCCACCGACCAATAGGTCTGTTTTCTTCTGGTAAGCGAATGTTGGAAATATAGTAATCACCGCAACGAATATAGTTCAGTTCCTGCATTATATGTACCTCCAATAAGATTCAAACATTCTGTTCAAAGATAGAAAAAGGCGATATCTGGTTGTGAAAACCAAGTATCGCCAATTTTTCTTGTCGCACTCCTGTACGGCAGCTACCCTATGTCGGTAATGTTCTCATACTGTCTTATTGAGGGACGCCAAATGGTCGTTTTTTAATACTTACTTTTTCAACTCTTCCCATTCAGGACCAAGCTGAAGACTACCGTCACTGCTTCCTACAAAAGTACTGCCTTTTTTATAAATGTGATCATATTTGACATCTGCCTGATATGTTTGCCCACTAGTATCATGATAATACTCCACGCCACGGATACCATCCGTAGAATGATCAATAATATGGTTCATTTGTTGAGAGTGTGACTGTACTGCAGAATTAACGATATCGCTAGTTTGTGAAAGTGTGGCAGAAATATTCTGTGAGGCACGAATGGCATTTTGTTGACGAGACATGGCACCTTGTAATTGAATCTGCTGCACTCTTTGTATTTCTTCATTTTGTAACACAAAGTATACAGGACCATAATCGAAATTCTTTAGAAAGTTATCAAAGATAGTTTTATAGTCACTATCTATATTATTTGGATACACCAATATAAGGTCGTAGTATCTACCCCAGTCAAAGCTACCCATGCCTCCAATTCCATACATAGCTCCCATAAATGAGACGCCTTTTCTTAAAAGATCTTGCCAGTTATCTTTTGAAGAAGTGTCTTGGGTATGGGAAAGTACGCTACTGAAGAAACCGTTGTATTGTTGTCCATTTATGTAGAAGGAAAAACTGAATTTGCCAGGGAAAGCTATACATGACTTTTTCATTCTCTCTTCAGATGCCTGCTTAAAATACATGGTCATTTTTTCGCCGTCTACAAAGTCCACTGGCTGAAGCTTAATATTTACAGGTGAACTTCTAAACAGTTGGGTGCAAATAGAAGTGATTCTTCTGATGGCATATTGAGGAAGATCCATGAACTTACTGTAATTGGTAAAAGTGATTGGATCAAACTGATATTCTCTGTTAGCTGAATGAGTATTGAATCCAAAATTAAAGACGGGTTTTGGATCAGCATCTTTATAGAAGGCAAATGGATAAAATACCATCTGAGCGCCACTTTGAGAAACAAGTTGTAATCCTTTGCATACAGCTGCAAGACTCGAGATAGAATCGTTGTCGTCAAAGATGCCATAAGACCAGCCTTGAGGTACATAAGCTTGAAATATTGGGCCTCTATTTGCATAGTCAATCATTTTTGCTTCAGATTGTTTTAGCTGATACTCTTTACCACATCTATGGCAATGGATATGTATAGTATCTTCTTCTACTTGCATAGGAGTATTACAGTTAGGACATCTTATTTGCATACATTATTCCTCCTTATCATTTGTTTCAGTTTATCATGGAGAAAACAAGGCTAACAGTTGACGATTGTTTCAATAATCATAATATTGGAATTATTCAAAAAGAATCAATTGAGACAAATGTCAACTGTTGTACCAAAGACTTTTATTTATAATTAAGATATACAAAAGTATGACCAATTAATCATGAGGTACATATATGCATGAAAATATAAAGAATACTAAAGTGATCACGTTGATGGTGGCACTGGCACTGTTTAATTTTATCTTTCTTGGAACAGAATATCTTTTTGACAACATGATGTCTTTTGTGACATCCCCTGAATGTGTCATAGCGGCACAAGGATATATCTTAGGTGCCAGTGTTATAGGATTTGTGTTGTATCCATGGCTGTCTTTAAAGATTCCTGAAAATATGCATGCCATTGTAGTATTTACAGGCGCACTAGCAGAAATTATATGTATATTTGTTATCTGGCAACACGCTTTTTATGCATTGATTTTAGTCGCAGGATGTCTTGCTTATGTGCTTTTAGGAATCGTAGGGAGTGCTGTGCATTATCATTTATCTTGTGTGGTAAAGCGTGATTCTCTTGCGAAAACAGCAGGTATTTCGTATGCACTTGGTATCTTGTTTCAATATCTAAATACTCATCTTATGCAGAATTCTATAGCGGAATCAATTATTCTTGCGGTTTCTTCTGCTGTTGTTGCGCTATTGTTGTTGAAGGCTGAACAAGAACATATAAAGGAAGATAGAGAATCTTTAAAAAGGATAGAAAATCCAAATCTTGCAGGATTGGCGTTAATAGCAGTGGTGATGTTGATGACCTGTATTTTTTCCACATTGGATGCTGAGGTTACACTTGTACATGTATCAGGAAATGGAGACGTGGGAAACTGGCCAAGACTGTTGCTAGTGCTAAGTGCTTTATTTGCCGGTGTATTCTATGACGCCTGTCATCAAAAATATATGAATCTGATTATGTATGGAGTCACAATTTTATCTACTTTATGTATTGTAGTGATGGAAAATGGTGGATCTTTTTACACAGGTTTAGTAGTCTTTTATCTTTCGGCTGGCTTCTTTGTGGTGTACTTTACCAGTAGTTTTATGAAACTGTCTTATCAGATGAATTTGCCTCAATTATGGGCGGGACTTGGAAGAGCTGTGAATAATGTCTGTGCCTTTATCATGTCTTCACTTTCTTTAAAATTGTTACAGTCTAATAACTCTGTTTTAAGAAACGGAGTAGTACTGTTATTGTTTGTGCTTATTTCTGTTGCGTTTCACTTTTATGCATCATTTTTGAAAATTTCAAAGGAAGAAGACATTGTAGAAGAAGTATCTATTAGTGAAGAAGAACGCCTGCAACAATTCGCCAGAGCTTTTGAATTAACTCAAAGAGAAACGGAAGTGCTTCATGTATTACTAGTATCTGATAATAATGTACAGGAAATTGCTGAACAGTTGTTGATATCTAGAGCTGCTTTATATCGCCATATTACAAGTATTAATGAAAAGACGAATACAAAGTCAAGAATTGGATTGGTACAGTTTTATTACCAGTTTAAAGGAGGAAGGGCCTATGAAAAAGATTCTTAAATACGTATGTGTTGTTACGTTGATGATGGTTGGTGTGCTTTGTACTGGTTGTACAAAGTCGATGGATAACGAAGGGAAAACAGATGCTTTGAAACCTTATCAGGTAAGTGAACTGATAGCTTTATCTAGGTGGTATTACAATCAAAGAAATGGCTATTTGCCTCCTGAGGTGGAATGGAAAGAGATTGAAGATGGAACTTTGATGATTAAGCTTTATGAAGATGCCTGGCATACTGCTACTTCAGCTATCTATACGGTAGATGCTTATGGAAAGGGAAAAGAGGAAATTATGTTAGAAGATGTAGAGTTTCCTGAATTATCCTTATCTGAAATTGTCTTATATATGGCGCCACCTGTAGAACTGACATATATTTCTAATACAGAAGCGCATAAAGAGTGGAATATAAAGGATCAGACGGTTCTAGAAGAATGTTTCAAAGCTTTGGAAACT
>CAKUTY010000083.1 GCA_934692455.1 uncultured Erysipelotrichaceae bacterium | reverse complement strand
CAATTGAATATCATTATCAGAACTCGGCTTTCCACTGAAATCAGCAAAGCTGTTACAAATACGAAGTCCTAATTTACCGAATATCTCCGTGATTTCATCCAAACTATATAACCTTATAGGATTCCCTTCTGCTATTTCAGGCTTATACAGTGTTTCTCCATACATATAGTCTGCCTGCCCACTCTAGTATCCAAGTTAATGTAGATTTTTTCTTTTCTTTCATAATCTCCTCCAGTTAGCACTAGCTAACTATATCCTAATATAATAAGTGGTACTACCCACCTATTAAAACTTAATATTCCACAATCTCTCAAAGCCACCAATATTAAACTGCTTTAGCTGACTAATATTTTTAATTGCACTCTGTTTATCAAAATCATGTTCTATAATCTGAAATATTGACGAGAAGAAACCAGTATAAATCATATGCATAAGACTATCTTCAACCACAGGTATTTCAACACCCTCTTCTTTCATCTTCTCTAGGTACCTATGACTTGATTCTATTTCTCTTTTAACTATTCTATGTATAAAATCCTCATACTTACCACTATCACCACACTTCAATAACAGTTTAAAATTATCATAATGATCATAGACATAATCTAGCATTTGTTCCATACCATCATTTGACATAGAAGCCACGCTCTTTGTCTGATCATCAGCCGATAACTTTTCAAACTCACTAACTACTTGGTCATAGATTTCATATAACGTTTTTAAATATGGATCGGTTAACGCATCAAACAAAGCTTCCTTAGTTGGATAATACTTATAAAAAGCACCGGTTGTAAGTCCTGCATCTTTCACAATATTCCTAAGTGAAGCCCCAGTTAAACCATCATTTAAAAAATGTTTCTTAGCTGTCTCTAATATGTTTCTTTGTGTTTCTTTTGCTTTTGTAGCCATGCTTCCTCAAAAATATAACAGTGTTATATAACAATGTTATATTAATTCTAATTACTCTTTCTTGTCAAGCACCATCGAACTATCACAAAAGCCAACACCTGTGACCATGGACTAGAATAGAAAATTGGATAGTTATTATAATGATATTAATCTTTTCCTTGTTCATGGTATAACATGTATTTCGTTATATTAAAACTTGTTTGTCCAAGTTGAACAAACAAGTTTTAAACCCTATATTTACTCTCAATCTTTGTATAAGATACCATCATACCAATAACAAGCAAAACCACACCCAATACTATTAATATGACAAATGGTGAATTCTGTTTAATGAATAGTAATGATATACCAATCATTTCAAACAATAATGTAAACACCAACCATAAATTAGAGACAGCTTTATTATATCCCTTAACATCATTTACCTTAGGTACATCACTAAAAGTAAATAAGTTAACTGGTATACTACTTCTACAGGTTGTTATTCCTATATACACAAAGACAATTGATATTATTGTCCAAAGAATGAATCCCATATTAATCCTTCTTATTTTGGGTAGAACCTAAGCACAAGAAACAAGCACCAAGGCAAAACCATACAACCGGAAATGAATGATCGCTATTATCGGTGAATTGTAATATCGCTAACACAAAGAATAATAGCGAACTTATATAATACAAATTATTATTTTTCATAATGTACATCCAACTTATTATAAGGAATAGACATATTGTTTTCCTTCAATTCAATCTGAACAAGTCTTAAAGCCTTTCTTCTTAAATCATACATCTCACTTCTTGGACAATAAAATCTTAACTTATAGACAATAGCTGAATCAAGGAAGGCATCAGTACCTAAGTACTGTGCATCTTGTACATTATCCATTGCCGCAATCCTAACAATAATCTTATTTAAGACCTCATCAACCCTTTCAAAATCTTCTTCATAAGCCAAAGGTAAATCAATATCCACCTTAGCCACATCAGACAATTTTGTAATCTCTGAAATATTTCTATTACAAATACTCAAAACACTATCATCAACCAATATTCTAATCTTAGTAGTCTTCATATTAAAGTTTTCAATTACACCAACTAGATCATTATACTTAACCGTATCACCAACACTAAAGAAATGATCAGACACAATATGAGCGCCCATAATACCGTCTTTTAAAAAGTCCTGTAAAGCCAAACCTACCGCAGCACTGGCAAGACCTAAACCAGCTACTAAAGAAGTTACATTAATGCCATTTATTTCTAAGACCATCAAGATAGCACAGGCAATAATAATTGTCTTAACCACTTGAAAAGAAACCTTAACAAGCCCATTCATCTGACTATTGTCTTCATGCTTAGTCAAATATTTCTTATTAATCTTGGTTAAAAACCTTAGAAAAAGAATTGTAAATAAAGCTACAACAATACTTTCAATAAGACTAGACAATGTAATTTTCTCTAAAATATTATTCACTCTTCAATTCCCTCTTAAACAATTGATTAACACCAACATAAGGATCTAAACCCTCATAAACAATTTTAGATAACATACTTGTAATTGGCATCTCAACATTATACTTATCAGCTAATTCAATGGCAGCAGGCAACGCATTCAAGCCCTCTACTACCATGCCTATTTCCTTTTTAGCCTCATCAATTGTCTTACCTTCACCTAATAAATGACCAAAACAATTATTACGGCTATGAACACTGGTACAAGTAACAATTAAGTCACCAATTCCCGCTAAGCCAAAGAAAGTATCATTCTGACAGCCCATCTTAGTACCAAGTCTTTTAATCTCTTGTAAACCTCTTGTGATTAAAGCAGCTTTGGCATTATCGCCAAAACCTAAGCCATCAGACAAGCCTGCAGCTATTGCCATAATATTCTTTAAGGCACCACAAATCTCAATACCTCTAATATCTTCATTAGTATAAACTCTAAAGAAATCAACAGAAAAAGTCTCTTGTACAACCTTGGCAGCCTCTATATCTTTACTAGCAGCTACAATCGCCGTAGGCATATCCTTGATAACCTCTTCAGCATGAGTAGGGCCACTTAAGACAACATACTTTAAAGTATCATTCTTATAAACATCATCAACAACTTCTGTTAAAGTTAAAAGGCTATCCTTCTCCATACCCTTGGCAACATCCACAATATATTGACCATCCTCAACATATTCCTTACTTAAAGTTGCTACCTCACGAATACTAGTAGAAGGTATCGCATAAACAATCATCTCTTTATCTTTAAAAGCTTCCTTTAAATCAGAAGTATAGACAATACTCTCTGGAAGTAAAACATCCTTAAAACGCTCATGCCTATTTGTTTCCCTTAAGTTTTTAGCCTTATTTTCATTGTGAACATAAACAGTCACCTCAAAACCCTTATTAGCCAACAATCTAGCTAATGAAATACCGAAAGTACCTGCTCCAAGAACGCTTATCTTATTCATTAAATTTTATGTTCCTTTATATATACTGCCAACACATTTAAATCTGCAGGATTAATACCCGAGATTCTACTTGCCTGACCTAGAGTAAATGGTTTAACTTGATTAAGCTTTTGTCTAGCCTCAAGTCTTAAGTTATCTACCTTACTATAATCAATATCTTGTGGTAACTTCATACCATCCATCTTCAACATCTTATCAGCCTCTTTACGAGCCTTTTGAATATAACCCTCATATCTTATTTCAATTTGAGTATTAAAGACTACCTCATCATCATAAGAACCATTATTTAAAAACTTTAATACTTCTTTGCACTCAACACCAGGTCTTTTTACTAGCTCATAGGCATTAAAAGACTTCATACTATCTTCTTCAAAACCCAAACTATTTAAATAGTCACCAATACCAGTTGAATAATCTACCTTACTATTCTTTAAATAAGTAATCAAAGAATTCTTTTGATCAACTTTATCAAGATATCTTTGATATCTTTCTTCACTAATCAAACCATTCTCATGACCATATTTAATTAATCTATTCTCAGCATTATCATGTCTCATCAACAAACGATACTCAGCTCTACTTGTCAATAAACGATATGGTTCATTAGTACCCTTAGTTACTAAATCATCAATCATAACACCAATATAAGCCTCATCTCTTTTCAAGACTAAAGGTTCCTTATTATTAAGTTTTCTAAGGGCATTAATACCCGCCATCATACCTAGACCTGCCGCCTCTTCATAACCTGAAGTACCAAGTATTTGGCCGCCAATAAACAAGCCATCAATATCTTTCATTTCAAGCGAAGCCTTAACTTGTAAAGGATCAATCGCATCATATTCGATGGCATATGCATACTTAACAATCTCACAATTCTCTAAACCAATAACGGAATGTACCATCTCTTCTTGTACATCATATGGCATGGAAGTAGAAAAACCTTGTACATATGTTAATTCATTTGTGGCATCTAGTGGTTCTAAGAATAATTGATGTCTTTCTTTATCAGAGAATCTTACAATCTTATCTTCAAAAGAAGGACAATATCTAGGTCCCACACCCTTAACAACACCTGAATACATAGAAGACTTATTTAAGTTAGCTAATACAATCTCCTTAGTCTTCTCTGTTGTATAAGTTAAGTAACAAGGCATTTGTTCCTCAATCGATCTAACTTCATCTTCTTTTGTATCTTCACTAAATCTAATAAAACGCTTACTGCCTTCTTCTAAACTAGTCTTAGAAAAATCAATAGAACTAGTTAATACTCTAGCTGGTGTACCTGTTTTTAATCTAAATAATTTAATGCCTAATTTTCTTAAAGATTCACTTAAATTCTTAGTAGTAGGCTCATTATCAGGGCCACCTGGCGTAACAGTAGCACTTACCATTCTACAAGAATCCATATAAGTACCTGTTGTTAATACTACAATGTTAGATTCTAAGATTCCATTTTTTTGAAGTCTAACACCAGTAATCTTCTTATCTTCAGCCAAGACTTCCTCAACAATGTCCTCATATAATGTAAGATTTTCAGTATGCATACAAAGATCTTGCATCATCAAAGAATAAGCATTCTTATCAGATTGCACACGCATACTCCAAACACCTGGTCCTTTAGTTGTATTTAACATCTTAAATTGTAAAGCTGTTAAATCGGCAACACGAGGCATAACACCACCTAAGGCATCAACTTCTCTTACCACAATACCCTTGGCAGGACCACCAATAGAAGGGTTGCATGGCATGTTAGCGATATGACTAAAAGAAATAGTCACTAACGCAGTCTTTTTACCACCATGGGCTAGAGCCATTGCGGCTTCAACACCTGCATGACCTGCACCAACGACAATCGCATCAAACATTTATAGCACCTACAAACCTGTCATATACAAGTTTCATTTCATCATAATGCTTAATAACATCCTTATACTCTTCTTCACACAAATCCTCATATACTTCCATTAAGGTAATATATAAAGGATATAAATAAAGATCTTGAGCTAAGATAAATAATCCCTTACAAGCATCCTTAGCTAAAGCATAGTCTTCGTTTTCAAGAAAAGTTCCAATTTCTTCAAAAAACTCATCCTTAAGATAAAACTTAACGATATTCATGTATTCATCAAAATCAGGATATTTACTCTTAATAAGTTCAACATCCAAACCCAATTTCTTCAAAGTATTTTCCATATATTTAATCCCTTTTTAGAAGTGTTACTTCATTTACTCCATCAGTTTCCATAAACTTACACTTAACATTTTCACTACGGCTTGTAGGCACATTCTTACCAACATAATCGGCTTTAATAGGAATCTCTCTATGTCCTCTATCAACAAGAACAGCCAAAGATATTTTTTTGGGTCTTCCCATTTTAAAGATAGCCTCAATCGCAGCTCTTGTAGTTCTTCCTGTATAAATAACATCATCCACAATGACCACTTCCTTATCAGTAACATCAATATTAGGTAAAACATTATTTACCTTTGGCATATCAGATAACTTAGATAAGTCATCACGATAGAATGTAATATCAAGATTTGCCACAGGAACATTGATGTTGTTGTGTTCATTGATCTTTTCTACTATTCTATTTGCCATTGGAACACCTCTTGTCTTAATGCCAAGTAGCACAAGATCGTTGATGTCGTCTGCCTTTTCAGTAATTTCAAAAGAAATTCTTGTTAATGCTCTATTCATAGCTATTTCATCTAATAACTGTACACTATTTGCCATAATAAACCTCTGTATCAATCATATCATTTTGTCTAATTTTAGACATTATTATCATAATATTCTTTTGCGTATTG
>CAKUTY010000082.1 GCA_934692455.1 uncultured Erysipelotrichaceae bacterium | reverse complement strand
CCAATAGCTGTAGCTACAGTACCAATATTAGAATGTTCACCTGCCTGTGCTTCTGGAATCAATTCTTCAACCACTACATAAATCATTGCCCCAGCCGCAAAAGACAACATATATGGTAATAATGGTGTAATCAATGAAGTTAATAGAATAGTTAAGATAGCACCAATTGGTTCTACTATACCTGACATAGCACCATATAAAAATGACTTCTTTTTAGACATGCCCTCACTATTTAAAGGTGCTGATACAATGGCTCCTTCTGGAAAATTCTGTATCGCAATGCCCATCGCTAAAGTAAGGGCGGCAGCAGGAGTTACAACCTCACTGCCTTTAAGCATTGCCGCCAACACTACGCCAACTGCCATTCCTTCTGGGATATTATGTAAGGTAACCGCTAGCACTAACATAAATGATTTATTTAACTTAGAAGGCAAACCTTCAGGCTTATCATTATTTAGATGTAAATGTGGAATAACTGTATCCAACAACAACAAAAATAAGATACCAACCATAAAACCAACTGCCGCAGGAAGCCATTTAATCCCGCTAGCCATATCAATAGATGGAATTAATAATGACCAAACAGAGGCCGCAATCATCACACCAGAGGCAAATCCCAACAATACCTTCTCTACCTTTTTATCCATATCTTTCTTTAAGATAAAGATCATACTACAACCTAGCGTTGTACCTACTAATGGTAATAGTAAACCTACTACCAATTGATATATATAATTACTCATAATTCTTCTCCTAGTTAGTTTTCGCTAACTATATTATAAATTAAAATCAACCAAAATTCCACCTAGGCAATACTTCCAACAATTTAATATATTCCCTTGTTGTCCCAAAGCCTGTACATATAGGCAAATAAACAATAAACACCAACAGATAAATAAAGATAAAAGTATTAATTACTTTTCTATTCTCTAACTTACTAAAAGTATAGACAATGGCTAACATTGTAAAAATACTGGTTGGATAAAAATGGTAGGCAAAGGTAGATCTAGAAATAAAGATCCAAGGTAGTAGTGATGAAACATAGCCTATAATTATCACAAAAGCTCTCTTATCCTTAATATTAAATAAAGTATAAACAATGCAAGGCAAACCAAACCATGTTAATAAGGGATTAGAGAAACAAGCTATGGTATTAGAAACACTATCATTAATATTAGCATAATACCAAATAGGTCTTAAGTCCAATAACCACTCATACCATCTGGCTTCAAAAGGATGACTAGTATTTAATTCATGATGATACTTAAACATCATAAGATTATGTTCAAAAACATTCTTAAAAGAGAAAACATCATCTTTCCATACTTTATCTGGCAAATAACATAGGCAATAAATCAAAAGCGGATTTAACACAAAGAATAATAAACACCAAAGCAATGTCTTGATTACCCTTTCTTTATTCTCAAATAATTTTCTAAATAAGATAAAAGCTAAACCTACAGCTGAGTAACACGCATTCCACTTAACACTTATCGCAAAGCCCATAAAGATACCCGATAATAATAAATTGATTAGTTCTTTCTTATAATTATCTTCTTTATAATATTTCACCATAAAGTAATACATCATGATAATAAAGAAAATGCTAAAGGGCTCAAGCGTACCAATTCTACTAGTTGTTAGGTGCATGAAATCACCAACACACAAGATAGCACCAACGCAAGATAAATAAATATCATCAAATAATTTCTTACAAATATAGTAAATAGCAATTACGATAAAGATACCAAACAAGACTCCTGGTAATCTATATATAAAGGGACTAAATCCAAACAATTTAATAAACAAAGCGATAATATTAGTTCCAAGTAATGGATGAGTGTTGGCATACATATACTGGCCATCTGCCACTTCTTTTGCGTTTCTAACATGATAGACTTCATCAAAAAAGAACTCATCATAATAAATAGGATCAATCTCAATCATTTCCTGTTCATCAATAACTAAAGAAGCAGGATACTCACTATTCTTATAAGCATCTTCATATACTCTACAATCAATTATCTTTTCATCATTATAAAAGGCAAGCTCGGTTATCGTATTTAACTTACTACTACTATTTATCCTAATATATTTATAGTTAAAACAACCCTTAATACTTTGATACTCATAAATTAGTCCTTCATCTAAAGTAGCAATATTATCCCAAATGCTTAAATCATTGGAACCCTCAATAACAATACCATCTACCCCTAATTGATATTCATGCTCACCAACCAGACTGTTATTATCACCCTCACCATAGATGATATTAATCTGTTCAAACTCACTCTGACTCAGCTCAAGAATAAATGATTGATTATCAGTGGCAGGCTGCCAAGTACTGATAGGCATTTCAAAAGAACCTAGATTCCAAATTGAAATGATTCCATATATCACCACAATACTTCCAAGATAAAACAACTCTTTATTCTTATACTTTCTATAGATCAAATATAAACAAATAAGCACAAGAAATGAGCATATCGCTATGCCCAATAATTCTTCATTTTTAAATATCTCTAAACTGACACCCTTCATTAGTATCTATGATATATCTAATTGTTCACAAATTTCCTTATACTTCTCTTCGCTAAGAATATATTTCTTCTTATACAAAACACAAGAAATAATCATAAAGATACAAGGAATAATCGTCATCGCTATTAATAAACCATTTCTTTGTAAGGAAGTAGTACTACCAATAATAGTCTCAATCATCTTTGATTTAGTCACATCATCAATCAAGCCTTGTGTAGCCTGTTGTTCAAGAGAAGAAATCTGATTAGTTAAACTAGTCGCATTTACTACCATATAAGTTAAAGTAGTAATTACTACAACCAAAGCACTAGCTAACTTTGTGATAAAAGGTCTAACCGAAGAAATAATAGCCTCATCACGATTACCAGTCTTAAGCTCATTATATTCAACCGTATTAATAATAGATATCATCATAATTAAATACAAACCATATTGAGCAAAGTTAGACAACATGAATCCCAATGTAATCATGATAAATTTAAGCTGACTTGTCACCATAAACAAACCACATAATATTTGAATCAAATAACCTACTATACCAATATACAAGGCAACAGAAACCATCTTATTTCTACTTAATTTCTTAGACAACATTGGATAGAAAATCATCAAAAAAGCAGTAGCAGCCATACCCACCGTTGTAAATAAAGAATACAATGATCCCTTATAGCCAAACTCAAAATAGATATAGTTATTGCCAATACCATTAAGGACAATATTAATACCTATTTGTTGAAGAAGGAAAATAAAAGTAATCCACAACAATTGATCATTATTCACAAAAGTACTAATTATCTTCTTAAAAGACAAAGGAGGTACTTCCTTGTTATCTTCTCTTCTCTCTTTTACACCAAACAACGTAAACAACAAGAATAAAGGTCCAAGAATACATATGACAGTAGCGATAATACCATAGGCATTTCTAGAAGAACCGCCTAGTGCCAAAGCACCAGCTGTAAGCATCGGTATTAATATTTGAGCCAAGGTATTACCAATGCCGCCAAACAAAGTAGCACGAGAAGTATAAGTATCTCTCATCGCTCCATCACTTGACAAAGCAGGTATCATACCCCAATATGAAATATCATGCATAGTAAATGTTATTGAATACAAGAAGTAACAAATTCCAAACTCTACAATAAAGGCCCAACCCTCTAACTTAGAATTAAAAATTACATACACAACAACAGAAGTAGACAAGATACCACCAAGTAACCAAGGCTTAAACTTACCATACTTGCTCCTTGTTCTTTCTATCAAATTACCCATGATTGGATCATTTAGGGCATCAAATACTCTAGCTGCAACCATAATAATAGTAATAGCACTTAACTGCGCATTAGTTAACGATCTTGTATACATCGTATAAGTTAAAAGATAACTATTAAAAAGTGCATACATCATATCCCTTCCCACTGTACCCAAAGGATACATTAGAAGATTCTTCTTTGTCTGTTTATCCATAATTTGTTCCTCTGTTAATAAATAAATTATATATCCTTAGTTGTATAATTACTTTCATGAATTTAACTAATGGAAACATAAACAAAATCTTATTAAAATTCTCATTACCTTTAATAGTCTTGCAACTATTAAACCAACTTTATACCCTAATAGACTCAATCATTGTCTCTAGATTTTCAGGTGGCAATGAATTTGCCATCCTATCTAATATCTCAACCCTAACAATGTTAGGATACTGTCTAGTACAAGGTGGTGCCATAGTCTCTAATGTTGTCTTTGCCAAGATGTTTGGTGAAGAAAATAAACAAGGGCTAAGCGATGCCAAAAGAACTTTTAATATTGTCTTCTTTGTATACTCAACAATCATTGCCCTACTATATTGTCTTTTCGCTAAACAATTATTAGAACTAATTCATATCCCAAAATATTTATTAAACGATTCAATTATTGTCCTAATCGTCTACGCCCTTAACTTTATTCCAGTTGGTATTGTTACAGTTAATCAAGGCATCTTAAATGGCTATGGTGATTCTAAAACACCAATGATTCTTTGTATAATCTTCCAAGTATTAAATCTAATCCTTGACTATATCGTCGTAGCTATATTTGATAAAGGTGTTCTTGGTGCTGCCATAGCTTCTCTAATTTCAGTCTTATTAAGTGCTATCTTTATGTACTATAAAGCTAATAAATTAATTAACTCTTATAAGCTAAAAGCTCATTTCTCTTTTGATTATCTAAAAAATGGCATCACCATGATGATTCCATCTACTATATCTCAAAGTGTATATTCCTTTGGTTCCTTCTTCTTACAAATATTGGTCAATGGCTATGGTGTAGAAATAATCAATGGTTATAATGTAGCTTTCACTTTAAACAATCTTTTATTATGTCCTTTAATCGGTATTTGTAATGCCTATGAATCTTTCTGTGCTCAAAATATTGGCGCTAATAAACACGATAGAGTTAATGAAGGTTTTAAATCTATATTATTCTTTGGTACTTTGATTTGTGTAGCATCTTCTTTATTAACTTTTATATTTAATAAACCACTCGTATCTTTATACATTAAAGATACGACCCTAGAAAGCTTTATATATGCAGATAAAGCTTTCCTAATTCTTATTTTGAATTATTTCGCAATCTTCTATAAGAATAGTTTTGATTCTTATTTTAAGGGCCACCAAAAGATGAAGAGTTTAGCATTTATTTCTACCATCGTATTAGCAACACATATTATCTTGTCTTTTGTGTTTACACCAAGTTTTGGTCCTTTGTTTCTAACGTGGGCATGTATCATTTCTAATGTCTTAGGAATAGTAATTTATTTAATTGTGTTTAAGCAAGGCATCTTCGTTAATCAATAATATATCAGCATTCTCTTTTGCGATATCTAACATGCGATTAGTAAAACCACTTTTACTAAATACGCCATAGATAATCTTAAATCCAGGGTATGCTTTTTTAATTTCATCGTTGTTTTCAACTTTTTCTTTTAATGAAAAATACACTTGAGCATCTACAGGTTTTATATGATATTTACATTCACCCGCAAATATTTTTTTATTCTGGGTATCGATTACCATCACATCTATTTCGGCATCATTGTTGATATCATTTAGCCAATAAGAACCAATACGTGACGGTGTAAATGATATTTCTTCTTTGCACAACTTAGCGAAGATATCTTTACAAATGTCTTCATAGGCAAAAGCTACAAATTTTTCAGTAAAATCTTTGTTTATTTCTTCGATGACAATCTGCATATTATCCAATTCTAATTCACCCTTATAAGGATAAACATATTTAAACCAGAAGCGAATAAAATTATCCGATATAAAATATAAGCCCTTTCTAGATTTCTCAGGATTCTTCTCTGTTATAGGTGTTCTTTTTTCGATAAAACCCAAATCTATTAGCGTAGTCAAATAAGGAGTTATAGATGAAGTATCAAGGCTTAAAGCACTAGCTATTTTGCCTAATTTATGATTACCATCAGCGATTGTTTTGATAATAGAAAAATAATTAACACCAGTTAGAGCTTCACTTCTTAAAAGAAAGAATGGTTCTTCATATAAGAAACAGCTTTTTGACAAGACAACTTCTTTTAGTTGATCAATTAATTCTCTTTTATCTTGAAAGAATTCTATATATTTTGGAACGCCACCTGTAACCGCATACTGTTCCACGGCTTTATTAAAAGGCAAATCAAACGCCTTGTAGAC
>CAKUTY010000081.1 GCA_934692455.1 uncultured Erysipelotrichaceae bacterium | reverse complement strand
GTATTAGCCAAGCTGATATTTCTAGAATCGAAAATGGCACTAGAAATCCTAGTTTGGGAATGATTAAAAGGTTAGCGGCAGGCATGGGTATGCAACTTAAATTAGAGTTTCTTCCCGTTTCTAATCAATTAAAATGACGAGATTAATTTCTCGTTTTTAAATACCTCGTATACAAAAATATAAAAGTATTAATATGATAATCAATAATATTATTAATAACTTATAAGGTTTATTCTCGTTGTGCTTAGATAGAGGATCTGCATGATTCTTAATTTTTTTATAGAAATCATTAAGAAATTTAATATCTTCAGGTTTACACATATTCTCTTCTGTACAATTAGGCTCGTGAACTATCTTGTTTCTAAGATAGCGACAATGTTTAAGTTTTTTAAGATCGATGTTTTTATCATCAATCTTAGATAACTTATCAATATAAATAGAAATACCATGTTTATCGTTAAACATGTCATTACATAATTGTTCTAGTCTTTTATAGGAATTTATAAAGTTCATAAAGTTAAATGGCGGAGGCGATGGGAGTTGAACCCATGCGCCACGTTAATGACCTGCCGCATTTCGAGTGCGGTCCCTTCAGCCACTTGGGTACGCCTCCGTATCAATTAATTATAAAATAGATGTATCATATAGTCATGAATTATTATGATGAAATATTAAAAAAAATAGAAGAATTATTAAAAGATAATAAACAAGATGAAGTTAGAAGAATTGTTGATGATGAATTAAGTCAAGCATATATTCCAAGAGACTTCGAAGAAAAGCTTAATGAGATTAAAGATAGTTTAGTTGTAGATGTTAAGACACATAGTTTAAGTGATGAAGAAATCATTGAATATCTTGGTGGTTCAAAAGAACAACAACTAATGGCCGTATCTATTTTGGATAAGAAAAATCTAAGAGAATATGTAGAAATTTGTAATGATTATTTAAGTCATGAAGGTTTCAAGAATGCGAAGGCTTTATTATTAGATTCTCTAATAAGACAAGAACTAAATGATACTATCTACTACAATGATGAGGGAATGGAGTATGAGTTTATTCCTAAGTATCAATTACCAATCGAAGAAAGTGATGGTTTCTTAGCTGGTAATAAGTATTTAGAAGAATATTATCTAAAAGATCCAAGTAAGTTAAAGATGGCAAAGTCACTTTTATATAAAGAATTAATGTTGGCACTTCCAATCACTTTAGAAGAAAGTGAAGGATTATATGTTGCGAAAGATATTTGTGAATATATCGAGGAAGCTTTTAATAGAGACGTATGTATAAAGAAGGAAGATTTGAATTAGTAAGTGAATACAAACCAACTGGTGATCAGCCCAAGGCTATTGATAAGTTGGTTAAGGGCATTGAAGAAGGCAAACATGAACAAGTATTACTAGGAGCTACAGGTACCGGTAAGACTTTTACTGTGGCCAATGTGATACAAGAAGTAAACAAACCTACTTTAGTATTCGCTCATAATAAGACCTTGGCTGGACAATTATATTCAGAATTTAAGGCTTTGTTTCCAAACAATGCCGTTGAATACTTTGTCTCAAACTTTGACTATTATCAACCAGAGGCTTATATGCCAAAGACTGATACTTATATTGAGAAGAATGCGGTAACTAATGATGAAATAGATATGCTTAGAATGTCTACCTATAATTCATTATTAGAGAGAAGTGATGTGATTGTGGTGGCTTCTGTTGCCTGTATCTATGCAAGTAGTGATCCTACTAATTATGAGGATATGTTTTTTACTTTGAAGGTAGGGGAAACAATCGATAGACAAGAGCTAATTAAAAGATTTATCGCAAGACAATATATTAGAAATGATATAGATCATTTACGTGGTACTTTTTCGGTTAAGGGTGATGTTATTGAGTTGGTACCAGGTCATAATGACAAGATAATTGTGCGTATTGAAATGTTTGATGATGAGATAGAAAGAATCTGTGAGATTGATCCTTTAACTAAAAACATCATCAATGCTTATGTCTTATATGTCTTCCCACCAGCAACCGGTTATGCAAGAGATATGAAAGACATCAATATCGCTTGTGAGGGAATAGAAAAAGAACTTGAGGAAAGACTTAAGTATTATAAAGATAATAATAAACCATTAGAATATGAACGTTTGGAACAAAGATGTCGTTATGATTTAGAGGCTCTAAGGGAAACTGGTGTATGTCCTGGTATCGAGAATTATGCGATGCATATAGATCATAGAACTTTTGGACAAAGACCATATAACTTGTTTGATTATTTTCCAAAGGATTTTTTAATTGTGGTCGATGAATCACATGTTTCTTTACCTCAAATTAAGGGCATGTTTAATGGTGATAGGGCAAGAAAAGAGACTCTTGTAGAGTATGGTTTTAGACTACCTAGTGCCTTAGAAAATAGACCACTAAAGTTTGAGGAGTTTGAAGAGATAGATGCGCAAAGAATCTATATCAGTGCTACTCCTGGCGACTATGAATTAGAAAAGGCTGGTGAAGTGGTTGAACAAATTATTCGTCCTACTGGTTTACTTGATCCTAGTGTTGAAGTAAGAGAGACAATGGGACAAATTGACAACTTATTGGAAGAAATTAGAAAGAACATTGACAATAATGAACGTACTTTAATAACCACTTTAACAGTTAAAATGGCTGAGGATTTAACTAGTTTCTTGAAACAACAAAATCTAAAGGTAGCTTACTTGCATCATGAGACAAAGACACTAGAAAGAAGTCAAATTATTCATGATTTAAGAAAAGGTGAATACGATGTTTTAGTTGGCATCAACTTGTTAAGAGAAGGTTTAGACTTACCTGAGGTTTCTTTGGTGGCTATTTTAGATGCAGATAAAGAAGGTTTCTTAAGAAGTGAGAAGTCACTTATACAAACTATTGGTAGAGCTGCTCGTAATGCCCATGGTAGGGTAATCATGTATGCAGATAAGATGACTGATTCAATGAATAAAGCGATAACTGAGACTAATAGAAGAAGAAGCATTCAAGAAGCATATAATGCAGAACATGGAATTATTCCTAAGACTATTATTAAGGAAGTGGCTGAAGTTATTCATGGTAAAGAGAATAAAGAGAATATTTCTAAGTATATGAAAAAGAAGAATCATAGTGCCAAGGATAAGGATAAGTTGGTTAAGGATTTGACTAAGGAAATGAATGAAGCTGCTAAGGCTCTAAACTTTGAAAGAGCGGCAGAACTTAGAGATATTATTTTAGAGATACAGGCTGGCAATTAGTGGTGGTACACAAATAAGCGTGTGATACAATTAAGGTATTATGAAAAAGCTTGTTATTATTAGTGGAGTTAGCGGAGCTGGTAAAACCACTGCTTCTAATTATTTGGAAGACAAGGGCTATCGTTGTATAGACCAATACCCTCCAGAGCTATTAAAGGAATTAATTAATTTAATCGATAATGATGATTCTTTTAAGTATCAAAATGTTGTGTTGACAATATCTCCTTTTGACTTGGATAAGGCGGTTACTTTATTAACTAATACTAATTTTAAAGTGACTTTAATTCTTATTGATGCGGATAAGGAGACTATCATTAATCGTTATAAGTTCACAAGAAGAATTCATCCACTTTTAATTAACAATGTAGCGGATACTTTATCTGAAGCTTTGGATATTGAGAAGAACATTCTATACAAATATAAGGATAGAGGTTTCTTGATTAATACTACTAACCTTCCTGTTAGAGCTTTTCAGGATCAAATAAATAGGGCTTTGAATGATATTGAAGATAAGAACTTGTCATTGAGTTTTGTGTCATTTGGCTTTAAGAATGGTATTCCTAAGGACTGTGATGTGATTTTTGATGTGCGTTTCTTAGACAACCCTTTCTATGTTGAGGAATTAAAAGAGAAGACTGGGCAAGACGAAGAGGTTAGGGATTTTGTGCTTAATTCTAAGATGACACAAGAATATATTGTAAAGTTAATTGATTATGTTGATTTCATGTTGAAGGCATATGACAACAATGGAGATAAGCGTCATTTGACAATTTGTGTTGGTTGTACTGGTGGTCAACATCGTAGTGTTACTATTGCGAACTATTTGTATGATTATTATAAGAATAAATATGTTTCTCATATTAAACATAGGGAGCTAGATAAGAAATGAAAAGAGTAGTTGTGATTGGAGGAGGACATGGCCAGGCAACTATTATGAAGGCTCTTAAGAATTTAAAAGACGTTGAATTATGCGCAATTGTAACAGTTGCGGATGATGGTGGTTCTACGGGAAGACTTAGAGAACTTTATAATATTCCTGCTGTTGGTGATATTCGAAATGTCCTAGTTTCTTTATCTGATTCCAAAGAATTTAATGAACTTTTTGCGTATCGTTTTAAGGGTGAAGATGAAAGTGATGTTTCTGGTCACTCTTTGGGTAACTTAGTATTGGCTGCACTAATTGAAATAAATAATGGTTCCTTGCCTATTGCGATTAAGGAAATGGGTAGGATGATGAAGGCTAAGGGTAGAGTCATTCCTTCTAGTTTGGATACTATTTCTTTATATGCGAAATATAAGGATGGTTCTATTGAAAAGGGTGAGGCTAATATTCCTTCTAAGTTAATGCATATTGATAAGGTATTTTATGATCATGATGTGCCTGGTAATAAGGAAGCTATTAATGCGATACTTAAGGCTGATTTGATTATTTATGGTATTGGCAGTTTATATACTTCTATAATGCCTAATGTGATTATCAAGGATATTAACGATGCCTTAAATGAGTCTAAGGCTAAGAAGATCTATTTTGCCAATGCGATGACTCAAAGAGGCGAGACTTATAATTATAATCTTAAGGAACATGTGGATGCCCTTAGAAGACATAATGTGCCACTTGATTTAGTTGTTACTCATAAGGATAAGATTCCTGAGGATATTTTAGCTAGATATATTGTTGAAGAGGCAATTGAAGTCAAAGATGAAGGAAATAATGGCGTAGAGGTTATTTCTAGAAGTTTGTTAGATTTTTCTAAGAATAATGTAAGACATAGTCCAATTAAAATTAGAAAAGTTGTTAAGTCATTACTGGAGAAGCTTTAATGTCTTTTACAGGTTCTATTAAACAAGAGATAGCTTCTATTGAAGTTGATGATTGTTGCAAGAAGGCACAGCTTTGTGCCCTTTTACAGTTGACCTCGTCTTTAACTATTTCTAACAAGGGGATGCAGTTACTTATTAGAAGTGAGAATCCAACCTGTGAAAAGCGTATTGTTTATCTTTTAAAGAAATTGTATAAGGTGGATACCGAATTAAGTGTTATTAAGAAGAATAATTTGAAGAAGAATAATATTTATATCGTTAAGACACTTGGAAGTGGCATTGAGATACTTGAAGACGTTGGCTTGTATAAGAATGGTTTATTGTCACATCCTTCTTATTTGACAGTTGCGAAGAACTGTTGTGCTAAGAATTATTTGGCTGGTTGTTTCTTGGCCTATGGTACTTGTAACTCACCAATGAATAAGAATTATCATTTGGAGTTGGCTTTAAATGATGAGGATCATGCTAACTTTGTGGTTAAGTTATTATTAAGATTTAATATCGAGGCTAAGATTTCTACAAGAAGGAATAAACAAATTGTTTATTTAAAGAAGGCGGAAGTGATTTCGGATTTCCTAAGACTTATTGGTGCTACTACCTGTTTATTGGAGTTTGAGGATGCTAGAATCGAAAGGGATTTTAAGCATTCACTTATTAGAATCGATAATTGTGAAATCGCTAATGAGATGAAGTCTTTGAAAGCTGCCAATGAACAAATAGATTATATGTTGGCAATTAAAGAAGCTGATAAGTATAAAGAATTGGATGAGAAGCTAAAGAATGTCATTGATTTGAGGCTTGATTGTAAGGATTATTCATTGAATGAATTATGTGATGAGTATCTGGAAAGATATGGAGAGTCTATCTCTAAGTCAGGTCTTAAACATCGTTTAAATAAAATTGAGAGTATAGCGAGGAGTTTGTAGATGAGAGAGGTTGTTATTCATAGTTTTGAAGAACTTCAAAATTTAGTATTTAAGGATTGTTACGATAGTAAGATACATCGTTATCGTAATGATTATGTTTATAGAGGGGTTTCTGATGATAATTATCCTTTGATTACAACTCTTAATCGTGAATGTGGTCATAATCTTAACTTAGAAAAGAATATTATTAGGTCTTTTAAGAAGTATGGCTTTGATGAACTAAAGGATATTAATTCTTTCTGGCAAATGTTGGCAACTGGTCAGCACTTTGGTCTTCCTACAAGGTTGTTAGACTG
>CAKUTY010000080.1 GCA_934692455.1 uncultured Erysipelotrichaceae bacterium | reverse complement strand
GTGATGCATGTACTGGTTCTAATCCAAGAATTCCTACTCAAGAAGAGATGGAAAAACTATTGAAGTGCTGCTACTACGATACTGAAGTAGACTTCTAATAACTCTAAAATAAAGCGTTTGTCTTGAATTTCGTTCAAAATGAACGCTTTTTTATATTGAACTTAAAAAACTTGTCATATATAATAAATAGGCATTTGTATGCAATACACACACAGTGGATTCATTACTCCGTGGCGAAAGCTTAGTGATGATCGAAACTGTGGAGGAGAAACGGAAAGAGAGGAAATATTTAAAATGTCACAATTAGTTTCAATGCGTAAACTTCTAGAAAACGGTGTTCATTTAGGTCACCAAACTAGAAGATGGGATCCAAAGTGTAAGCCATTCATCTACACTGCAAAGAATGGTATTTACATTATCAATCTAGAAAAGACTCAAGATGGTCTTGATGTAGCTTATGCTAAGTTAAAGGAAATCGCTGAAAATGGCGGTAAGGTACTATTCGTTGGTACTAAGAAGCAAGCTCAACAAATCGTTCTTGATGAAGCTACAAGAAGTGGAAGCTTCTACATCAACCAAAGATGGTTAGGTGGTACATTAACAAACTTCAGAACTATTCAAAAGAGAATCAAGAGACTTCTAGAAATCAATGAAATGGAAGCATCTGGTACTATTAATGTTTATACTAAGAAGGAAGTTGCTTTAATTCGTAAGGAAGCATCTAGACTTGAAAACTTCTTAGGCGGTATCAAGGATATGAAGAAACTTCCTGATGCATTAGTTGTTATCGATCCAATGGAAGATCACAATGCTGTTTTAGAAGCTAAGAAGTTAGGTATCCCTGTATTTGGTTTAGCTGATACAAACTGCAATCCTGCATTTGTTGATTATGCTATTCCTGCTAACGATGATGCTGTTAAGGCTATCAAGTTAATGACTTCTTTATTAGCTGATGCTATCGTTGAAGCAAAGGGTGGTATCTTACAAGATGCTTATCAAGAAGATGAAGCTGAAAAGGATGTAACTATGGAAGATGTTATCATCAACGTAGAAAAGCATGCTGAAGAGCTTGAAAAGAGAAGAAAAGCAAGAAACGAAGAAAAGATGCGTCAACAAGGACAAAACAGAGGTCGTTTCAATAGAAACTCTGAAAGAAGATATATTGGCAAGAAGGACACTGAAAACAGTGAAGCTCCTGCTACAGAAGAAAAGAAGGAAACAACAGAAGCTAAGGAGGCTGAATAATATGGCTATTACTGCTGCTCAAGTTAAGGAATTAAGAGAAAAGACTAGTGCAGGTATGCTTGATTGCAAGAATGCATTAAATGCTACTGATGGCGATATGGAAAAGGCTATTGACTGGTTAAGAGAAAAGGGTATCGCTAAGTCAGTTAAGAAGGCATCAAGAATTGCTGCTGAAGGTCTTTCTAAAGTATTAGTTGAAGGTAACAAGGGTTGTCTTATTGAAGTTAACTCAGAGACAGACTTCGTTGCTAAGAATGAACAATTCTTAAAGCTTGTTGATACTGCTTGTAAGACAATTCTTGCTAGCAATGCTACAACAAATGAAGAAGCTTTAGCATTACTAGTAGATGGTAAGACATTAAATGATTTATTCATTGATGCTACTGCTACAATTGGTGAAAAGATTGTTTTGAGAAGATTCGCTTTAGTTGAAAAGAGCGATAGCGAAATCTTTGGTTCATACATCCATATGGGTGGCAAGATTTCATGTCTTGTAGTATTAGAAGGTGGCGATGAAGCTTTAGCTAAGGATATGGCTATGCAAATTGCTTCTATGTCTCCAGCTTATGTTTCAAGTGCTGATATGCCTCAAGACGTAGTTGAACATGAAAGAGCTGTTCAAACTGAAATCGTTAAGAACGATCCAACTTTTGCTGGTAAGCCAGAAAGAGTTATTGAAGGCGCTATTAACGGTAAGGTTTCTAAGTCTTTAAAGGAAATGTGTTTAGTTGACCAAGAATTCTTCAAGGATCCAGGTCAAAAGGTTGCTGCTGTATTAAAGAGCGCAAATGCTTCTGTAAAGAGTTTTGTTAAGTATCTTGTTGGTGAAGGTCTAGAGAAACGTGAAGAGAACTTCGCTGAAGAAGTTGCTAAGCAAATGGCTTAAAAATTAATTTCAAGGACCTTTAATGGTCCTTTTATTTTGGAGGATGACATGTATAAAAGAATTTTATTAAAACTTTCTGGTGAGGCTTTAGGCAATCCTTTTGATACAAAGGTGCTTGAAAACATTGCAGAACAAATCAAACAATTAGTAAATGATGGCGTTGAAGTAGGTATTGTTGTTGGTGGTGGTAATATCTGTCGTGGTCGTACTTTTGAAAAGCTAGGTCTAGATAGAAGAAATGCTGATTATATTGGTATGGAAGCTACTGTTATTAATGCTCAAATGATTGAGGCTTCTTTAACCAAGATTGGTGTGAATGCTAAGGTCTTATCTACAATTGATGTTCAAAGAGTTGAAAAGTATGATACTGAAAAAGCTAATATCTTATTGGATAAGAAGACCGTTTGCGTATTTGGCGGTGGTACAGGTGAGCCTTTCTTCTCTACGGATACAGCTAGCGCTTTAAGAGCTCAAGATATTCATGCTGAAGTTATTTTAATGGCTAAGAATGGTGTTGATGGTGTTTATACAGCTGATCCAAATATTGATCCTAGCGCAACTAGATATGATGAGTTAAGCTTTAATGATATAATTGAGAAAGAATTAGCAGTTATTGATTTAGAGGCTGCTAAAATCTGTAAAGAGAATAAGATCCATGCGTTTATCTTCGATATGGCACCTGAAAACAATATTGTGAAGGCTGCTAAGGGAGAAACAGTGGGTACAATCATTAAGTAAGGAGAATTTATGGAAATTAAACATGTTGAAGAAAAGATGAATAAGGCTATCGCAGCTTTAGAAAACAATCTAACTAAGGTTAGAACTGGTAGAGCTAATCCAAATTTATTGGATCATGTTGAAGTAAACTATTATGGTTGCCCAACTCCAATTAATCAAATTGCTTCTATTAGTGTTCAAGAAGGTAAGACTTTAGTTATTAAGCCTTATGATGCTAGTAGCTTAAAGGATATTGAAAAGGCAATTAATGCTTCTGATATTGGTTTACCACCTCTAAATGATGGTACAGTTGTTAGAATTACTATGCCTGTTTTAACTGAGGAAACAAGAAAAGGCTTCTGTAAGGATATTGCTAAGTATGGCGAAGAAACTAAGGTTGCTATTAGAAATATCAGAAGAGATGCTAATGATGAAATAAAGAAGGACAAGACTCTTCCTGAAGATACTGCTAAGGATTTACAAGATCAAGTTCAAAAGTTAACTGATAAGTTTGTGGAAAAGACTGATGCAGTTGCTAAGGCTAAAGAAAAAGAAGTAATGACAATCTAGTATGAATACTTTAAATCATATCGCGATTATTATGGATGGTAATGGTAGATGGGCTAAACAAAGAAATCTGCCAAGAACCATGGGCCATAAGAGGGGTGTTGAAAAAGTACGTGAGATTGCAATTTATGCTAATAAGTTAGGCATTAAGTGCTTAACTCTTTATGCTTTTTCTACAGAAAATTGGAAAAGACCAGAGAATGAGGTTAATTATTTAATGTCTTTGCCTAAGGTTTTCTTTAATTCTTATTTAAAGGAAATCATGGAAAACAACATCAAAATTGAAATGATTGGTGAGATGGAAAGAATTCCAGGTGAAGCTAAGTCAATTTTTGAGAGTGCTATTGAAAAGACTAAGAATAATACAGGTATGGTATTGAATTTTGCCCTTAATTATGGCGGTCAAAGTGAGATAGTTAGAGCTTGTAAATTATATGCTCAAGATTATAAGAATGGTCTTGTTGATGATGTAGATGAAGAAACTTTTACTAATTATCTATATACTAAGGATTTACCTGAGGTTGATTTGATGATTCGTACAAGTAATGAACAAAGAATTTCTAATTTCCTTTTATATCAGTTAGCTTATAGTGAGTTTATTTTTACTGATACACTATGGCCTGATTTTACATGTGATGATTTAGATAGATGTATTGATGAATTTAATCATCGTACTAGACGTTTTGGTGGTGTAAATGAAACAAAGAATAATTAGTGCTGCAATCGCTGTTGCGGTTTGTATTTATCCATTAATATTTGGTGGCGTTAGCTTAAATATTTTGGTGACTTTAATTGGTCTTGTTGGTTTATATGAATATGTTAACTGTATTAAGAAGCCACTTAATTATCTTTTATTAGCTTTTAGTGAAGTTGTATATCTTATTAACTTATATTTTGGTGCTAAATATTTTATTCCTTCATTTTTAGCTTTGATTATTGCTTTATTTATAGTGGCAATCTATGATGAAAATATTACTATAAACGAAGTATTCGGTACTGTAGTGATGACTTTTATTGTAAGCTATTGTATCTTACTAGTTATGAATTTATATGCTGGTGGTAATGGTGATGTCTTCTTCTATATTTTGATTGCTTCATTATTAACGGATACTGGTGCATATTTTGTAGGTCGTCGTTTTGGTAAACATAAGTTAAACGAGAGAGTATCTCCTAAGAAGACTATTGAAGGTTCTGTTGGTGGTGCTTTGGTTGGTTTTGCTTGCTCACTATTATTTGCTTATTTTAGAGGTTTCTTTGGATTGAGCATTGGGCTTGTAATTATTTGTTCAATTCTCCTTCCAGTTATTTCTGAATTTGGTGATTTGGCTTTCTCTTTAATTAAGAGACACTATGGAATCAAGGACTTTGGCAATATCATGCCAGGGCATGGCGGTGTGCTTGACCGTATTGATTCAGTTATTTTCTGTTTAATGTTGTTTGCGATTTTGACTAATATATTATGATGAAGAATATTTTATTACTTGGTGCTAGTGGTTCTATTGGTACTCAAAGTATTGAGATTATCAGGGAACATAAGGATAAATTATGTCTTAAGGGTGTTTCTGTTGGTAAGAATGTTGAATATCTTAGAACTTTACTAGAAGAGTTTGATTTAAAATTTGTTTATTCCATTGATAAACAAAAGGAACTAATGGAAAAGTATCCTAATGTTCATTTTTATTATGGAAATAATGGTTTAGAGCGTATCGTTAGGGAAGAGGACTATAACTGGCTAGAGAATGCTTTAGTTGGTTTTACAGGTTTTAAGCCTACTTTAAATGCGATTAGATGTGGTAAGAATATTGCCTTAGCTAATAAGGAAACTTTAGTTGCTGGTGGCGATATTATTAATGCTGCTGTTAAACAATATGGCGTAACTTTGCTTCCTATTGATTCTGAGCATTCAGCTATCTTACAGTGTCTACAAGGCCATAATAAGGAAGATGTTAAGAAACTTATCGTAACAGCTTCTGGTGGTGCTTTTAGGGATAAAGATAGAAGTGAACTAAAAAATGTTACTTTGCAAGATGCTTTAAAACATCCAACTTGGTCAATGGGTAATAAGATCACTATTGATTCAGCTACAATGATGAATAAGGGTTTTGAGATTATGGAAGCTCATTACTTGTTTGATATTCCGTATGATAAGATTGAGCCAGTAATTCATCCTGAATCTATTATTCATTCGATGGTTGAATATAATGATGGTACGGTGATGGCTCAAATGTCTTCACCTGATATGCGTTTGCCAATTCGTTATGCTTTATTGTATCCAGATAATAAGGGTGATAATCTTGTTAAACATATGGACTTTAGTGAATGTATTAATTTGAGTTTTAGAAAAGCTGATTATGCTAGATATCCTTTAGTTTTATTAGCTAAGGAGATTGGTGCTTATGGTGGCAATTTTGGCGCTTTGTTGATAGGTGCTAATGATGAGGCTGTTGACTTATTCTTAAATGGTCGTATTAAGTTTACTGAGATTGAACAATATGTTATTAAGACGCTTAAGCATGCTCATTTTGTAAAGAATCCTAGTGAGGATGATTTGATTTACTATAATGATTGGGCTGCTAATTATGTAAGAAATCTTTGGGCTAATAGTTAATGAGTTTATTTAATTTTATTTTATTTATATTGATGCTTATGGCAATTATAGTGGTTCATGAATTTGGACATTTTATTGTTGCCAAGATGTTTAATATCTATGTTCCTGAATTTTCTATTGGGATGGGTAAGGCTTTATACCAAAGAAAGGGTAGGGAGACTACTTTTTCTATAAGATTATTACCAATTGGTGGTTATTGTGCTATCGCAAATACGCCAGATGATTTTGATGAAAAGATTGAGGTTGAAACAGAAAAGGTTGATGTTTCAAGAACTCTTGCCGGTATTTCTAAATTCAAGAAAATACTAATTCTTTTAGCTGGTGTAATCATGAATGG
>CAKUTY010000079.1 GCA_934692455.1 uncultured Erysipelotrichaceae bacterium | reverse complement strand
TGAAAAAACCATTAGACTGGTTAATAACATCACACACAATAAATAAGTGTTCTTTATTAAAAGACCCCATGATCGAAGATGAAGCCGAAAGCTATAGACTATACCTATCTGACATTGGTATGTTCTCTTATCAATCAGGAATCAATGCTGCAACTTTCATAGACAAAAACGCTAGAAACCAACTATCTGGTATTTTCTTCGAAAACTATGTCGCTTGTGAAATGGTAGCCAATGATATACCCTTGTTTTATTGGAAAGGTAAACAAAATTCAGAATTAGAATTCATGGTACAAGTAGGTAACAACATCATTCCAATCGATGTTAAAAAATCAAGAGGACAATTAAATTCTCTAAACAAATTTAAAGAACATAACCACTTAGAATACGCTATAAAAATATCCGAAAACAAATTCGGTATAAACAAAGAAAATAAACTAGTTACTGTACCCTTCTATCAAGCATTCTTGTTGTTTAAAGATTTAAAAGAAGGAAAAGACTTATTAAATAATGATTGACAAGCTATTCACAAATATATTATCTTAAGAATGTTAAAAAGCTTTGACGAAGAGCGCTTATCTAAAAGAAATTCAAAGAGAGTCTACATATGGTGAAAGTAGATAATGGACATTAGACAAGTAAATCACTTCTGAGCTTATATGCTGAAAATAGTAAGCATATACGTAAGAAACGACGTTACATGTTTAAGGCTTGATAGAGCCTAGTAAGAGGCATACTTAAAACATATGCAATTTGAGTGGTACCGCGGGTAATTTATAAGCTCGTCTCATTAAATTGAGATGAGTTTTTTTGTTTATAGGGGGACATTATGAAATTAGAAAAAAGACAAATCATGCTAATAAGCTTCATGCTATTCTCACTGTTCTTTGGAGCAGGAAATTTAATCTTTCCACCATTCTTAGGACAAAGTGCAGGAAACACCACAATGATAGCCATGTGTGGCTTTATTATCACTGCCGTCATACTACCAGTACTAGGCATTATCGTAGTAGCTAAATTCGAAGGACTAGATAAGCTAGGAGCTAAAGTTGGTAAAAGATTTGCGGTTATTATTACACTTCTAATCTATTTATCAATTGGACCTGGCCTTGGTATCCCTAGAGCTGCCTCAGTTCCTTTTGAAATGGCCATTGCTCCATACTTACCAGAAAGCTATAACCTTAACATAGCTATGTTAATCTATTCTCTACTATTCTTCACAACAGCACTATGGCTATGCTTAAACCCAAAGAAACTAGTAGACAGAATTGGTAAAGTATTAACACCAACTCTATTAACACTATTAGTATTATTATTTATAAACTTCTTATTTAGAGGCGAAGTCAATATCGCCAACCCAGTTGAAGCATACGCATCAAATGCTTTCTTAAAAGGCTTCACAGAAGGCTATAACACAATAGACGCTATCGCTGCCCTTAACTTTGGGTTAGTTATCGCAACAACTCTAAAATCATTTGGACTAAAAGAAAAGAAAGAACGTATGCACTACACATACCTTGCTTGTATCTTTGCAGGAACCATTCTAGCACTAGTCTATATGATGTTATCTTATATGGGCATGTGTAGCTCAGGTGTCTATGCCCTACTTGACAATGGTGCCTGGACTCTTAGATGTATTGTGCAAGAAGTATTTGGTGAATTTGGAGCCTTCATATTAGCATTAATCTTCACATTAGCGTGCCTAACAACCTGTGTTGGCTTAATCAACTCAATCTCACAATTCTTTGAAATTCAATTCAAGAAATTATCATACAAGACTTGGGCAATTCTAATAACAGTCTTCTCATTCTTAATCTGTAATTTAGGACTAAACATGATTCTAAGCATCTCAGTACCAGTACTGAATGCTATCTATCCAGAATCAATTGTCCTAATTATACTAGGCCTTACTGATAACTTATGGAAAGATAACAAGTATGTCTATCCATTAGTTGTAGGCGGCGTTACTATTGTCTCTGTTATTCATGCTTTGGAAGGTATCCATATAAATATTCCAGTAGTAACAAACCTAATCAAACTATTACCATTCTATAAGCTAGACTTTGCATGGCTATCAGTAGCCCTAGTACTATTAGTACTAAGTATTCTTATTAACAAATTCAAAAAGTGTTAATATTAGTTCATGAATATATTATTTTCTATTAACTCAAAATTTATTGAACTAACTAAAAACTGTATTAAATCAATCATTAGATACGATCAAGATATCGACTTCTACATCCTTCATCATGATTTATCTAATGATGATAAAAATAATCTTATTAATTCATTCAAGTCTCAAACATTTCACTTCATTGAAATAGACGAAAATGAATTCAAAGACTTCCCAATATCATCTAGATATCCACTAGAAATCTATTACAGACTGTTTGCGCCATTACTACTTCCAAACAACCTAGATAGAATTCTATATCTAGATGTTGATATTGTCGTTATCAATAGTCTTAAAGAACTATATAACACAGCACTAGAAAACTATTCATATGCAGCCTGCACTCATATAAGTGAGGCGATGACTACTATGAACTGTATTAGATTAAATATTGATTTAGATACACCATATATCAATACAGGTGTACTACTAATGAACTTAAATGAACTACGTAGTAGCCTATCTAAACAACAAATTCTAGACTATGCGAATAAACATAAGAAACAGTTAGTGCTATTTGACCAGGACATCCTAACTGCCCTTTATGGCAAAAAGACTAAACTTCTTGATTACACTAAATATAATCTTAGTGATCGTATGATTAACTTCTATAATATGCGCAACCCTAAGAATAAACTAACTCTTGAATCAATAAGAAAAAACACTGTAATCATCCATTATTGTGGTCGCAATAAACCTTGGAAAGATAATTATCTAGGACAACTAGATTGTTTCTATGAAGAACTATTAAAGGCAAGCTAATATGCTTGCCTTTTATAAATCCTTAATATCAACTACCTTGATACCCTTCTCTTTTAACATCCTTACAAAGATTCCATCACCCTTTGTCTTATTACCAGAGAAAGTACCATCATATATTTCATTAGTGCCACAACTTGGACTTCTTGATTGTAAGATGGCCATATCAACATCAGATGAATACTCCATAGCTTTAGTAGCACCCATTATAAATTCTGAGGTAACATCAACTCCACCACTATTAACAACCCTATCACCAACAATCTCTGAAGGTAACCTAGGTGTAGGTAGTCCTCCCATAACTTCAGGACATACCATTATTACTTCATGACCCTTTATAAATTCATGTAACTTTTCACTATAATTGTTACCACCATTATATTTACAATTTTCACCCATTAAACAAGCACTAACTAAGATTTTCATACTTATTCAATTATATCAGTAGGATTAACATTCACAAACAAAACCATTGCATCATACATTGTCTTAGGAGGCTGAAAGATTCTATAGCTTTGAGGAATCAAATAGAAGCCCTCTCCTAAACTTCCCATATAGATATAATCAACATCCAATTCACTAGTATCAATAATTCCCATATTCTTACCGCTCATCTTTAAAGACTTAGCTAAAGGATCATGAGAATAGAAAGTTCTAACGATTCTTTTTCCCATAAAAGGCAAATTACACTTAGACTTATAGAAATCAGTACCAATGACATAATAGCCATTCTCTTCCTTTAAAGACAACAACTTACCCATAGAATCATACGAACCCCACTTAGCAACATGTTCATTATGAGCGCATACAAAGACCTTATCTTCTCTTTCTAATATCCACTCAATATTTTGAGCCATATACTTATCTCTTAATAAACTATTATCTACTTCTTTATTTTGTCTTTTGATTTCTTTTAGATACAAGTTAATACCTTCATCTGAATATTCTTTATCCAAATATTCAGTCCTTTGCATATCAAAGCCATAGAAATTAATATCATCATCTATATGACTTAAATTATAATCACGCATATAATCAATAAGATTCATCATTTCCTTAGTCTGATAAATCTTAAAGCCAATCTTTTTAACAGCCTCTAAAGTACTTCCACTCCCACCATGAATATACTCATTAACCTCTAGACAACCACCAAAGTCACCCTCTATCGCAAAAGCTCTTACACCATTTTCTTCTACAAGCTTCTTAAATATACTCAGTTTAAGTTCCTGAAACTCTTTATTACCATGAGTTGCCTCGCCTAAGGCTATAATCCTCTTATCAGAAGGTATTACAATCTCATCCTTAAACTCAACACCTTCTACATAATCACCAGTACCAAAGCCACCAAAATAAGAATAAACCATGACTAAAAGAGCTATTAATAATAAAACTATCTTTTTCATTTAATTAATTCTTCAGCTGGAACATTAAATAACTTTGCCAAGGCAATTAAATTAGAAGTACTAGGATCAGAACTTCCATTTTCCCACTTAGAAACAGCCTGTCTACTAACACCAATCGCCTCTGCCACAAACTCTTGCGTCATCTTGCACTCTTCTCTATGTGCCTTAATATTTTCACCTAGACTCTTCTTATAAGTATTCTTTTCTTCTCTTATACTCTTAGAATTAATAAATTTAATTAAAGCTCTTATCAGCAATAAGAAAGCTACAAGAACACTTATACCAAGTAACAATACAATTCCAAATACTATATATCCCATACTTTTCCTCCATGCTTAAATGTTAGCTTTCTTATGATGTTTGTTCTACCAACTATTGAGCAACTTTCAGTTACCTTTGTACACTTTATTAAATTTAACCATTTTTATCATGATTTTCAACATGATAGAATGATAAAAAATAAAGGAGGGCCAATCATGACTGAAATTATTAACACAACTCCTCAAATTGGAAGTAAACTACGCAGTAAGAACATTCTAAGACTGCCTGAATCTATATCTAGTGCCAGTGGCATTATTATTAATGGTCGTAAAATTAGAAGCTTTGTCTTCACAACAGACTTAGCCATTATCAGAAACTGTGACGCTGATGCGGTATTTGCGGTATATCCCTTTACCCCTCAACAAGCAATCTCTGATGCCATCATAAAAGCATCATATATTCCAGTATTTTGTGGAGTAGGTGGTGGTACTACCAAAGGCCTTAGAACGGTATCCCTTGCCAAAGACGTTGAATGCCAAGGAGCTATGGGTGTTGTACTAAATGCACCCATATCAGACCTTAACCTATTAGCTGTTGCTAAAGCCGTGGACATTCCTGTAATTATCACGGTAACGAAAGAAGACACCGACATACAAGCAAGACTTGATGCAGGTGCTGTAATTTTAAACGTAGCCTGTGCTCAAAAAACTCCTGATGTAGTAAGAAAAATTAGGGAACAATTCCCTAATGTACCTATCATTGCCACAGGTGGCAAAACCAATGAAACTTGTAGAAATGTAATAGAAGCTGGAGCTAATGCAGTAACCTATACTCCACCTACTACCCAAGAACTATTCAAACAAATAATGGTTAACTATAGGGATGAATAATAAGTAAATAAAGCACTTTCAAGTTATGATAATTAAATCATAATCATGAAAGTGCTTTTAAATTTGTTAAGATTTCTTGTTATAAAAAGCAAATACTTCATTTAACTATTTTTCGTTGTTTTCACTAGCTAAATCAATAGCTTTATTAAGTTTGTCGGTTTTATCTTTTATTATGGCATCAAAAACTATTTGCAAATACTTTTCATAAATATGGTCCTCAATGTCCTGTTCACTCATTGCATCAATTAATTTAATACTGCCTAACTTACTAATTTCTTTTGCTAAGATTTTGAAATAATCACCTTTTTCTTCAAAGTTTAATTCATTATTAACCCTAATCTCTGCTTTCAATATAGATTTAACAACAAAACGATAATTTGAAATTGTTCTCCAAGATAACTCTCTAAATCTAAGTGGATTTTTCATTACGTATCTAGAAAGATAATATGGGTCTTCTTGATTTTCTGGAGCATATGTCAACTCAACTCTAAAATAAAGTCTTGATAGGACATTAAAGAATAAGCCTCGTCTTAATCCGTCATCAAAAAGCCACTGATGTTTGAATGCTTGTGCATCATTTTTTCCATTCCTTTTAAGGCGGTTTCAAAGCCTTTTTCAAACATTATCCATAGCCAAAAACGTGGTTCCAACAAAACATAGCCAGGAAGGTCTTTCAAATGTTCGAATAAAATTTCATCACAAAATGACGAAAATCACAAAGCGGAGCTTTCATCAAAAAAAGAAGCGATAAACGGAACTTTAAGAAAAAATTGAGTCGAAAGAATTAAACATCGAAAGAATGAAACATCGAAAGAATGAAACATCGAAAGAATGAAACTGTAGAACACAAGTTAAAATGATACCACTTTATAAGGCCTAGGCATGTACTGTCCCTAAGCCTTATTTTTTTATTGT
>CAKUTY010000078.1 GCA_934692455.1 uncultured Erysipelotrichaceae bacterium | reverse complement strand
ACATTAAAATCGTTTTATTCTTATCTTTCATAACTTTGGTATTTAAAAAGATATTGGCTAACAATATCTTCCTTATCATTATCCCCCAACAAGGTGTTGGTGTCAAATATTTTTTAATGCAATGCTTTGGTAGGACAAGCCTTAACACATTCATAACACAAAATACACTCTGTAGCATTTTTACGTTTACGAGAACCGTTGTTAACCTCAACATTCATTGGACATACTTTTAAACATTTCTTACAACCAATACATTTAGTTTTATCGAAATGCACTCTTAACAAAGAGAAATAACTCATCGGTTTTAAGAAGATAGTGACTGGACATAAATATTTACAGAATGCTCTATTATCTTTAAATATATAAGCCAAGATGATTCCTGATAGATAATACAAGATGTTACCTATGATAAACAAATAAAACATTATCTTTTCTAGATGGGCTACTTTAAATAGGAACAAAGCTATTACCAGCAACAAAGAAAATGTGAATGTTAGATATCTAAGGAGCCCTAGTTTCTTGATTCTAGGCTTAAGTGGTGTCTTAAATGGAAGGAAGTCTAAAACCATTGCTGTCCAACAGGCATAACCGCACCATCCTCTGCCAAATAATAGAGGGCCAAATATCTTAGCAACCGCATAATGAATAGTAGCCGCTTCAAATGTTCCTAAAAATAGGTAGTACCAAAAACCTTCTATCTGCATATTTTCTTGGGAAATTAATCCAAGATAAATAAGCATATAAGAGCCTACTGCCAATTGCACAAAGTGTCTAGCATATTTTTTGCCAGCCGTAAAAAGAGCAGTGCCTATGGCAAGACAAGAACCAATATATGTGAAGTTAATCAAATAAAACAAATTATTCTTTGTAAGGTACAAGGTAAAAGCTATTATCTCAAATAATAGAAAGAATAATAGTGATGGTAAATATTTCTTGCATTTCATATTCTAATTTTATATTCTTTTATATCGATATTATAAAAAAATGGAAAAAGAAAAACTTGGTATTATCCAAGTTTCTCACCTAATTTATTTAATTCATCTTCCATGATTGAGGCAATAGATACTAAACATCCATCTTCAAACGGAGAAATCAAACCAGCTTCTTTGACGATTTGTACAAAAGATCTAGTACCACCGATACTACAAATATGTAGATAATCTTTGAAATAATCAGGGTCATTATCAATAAATCTCTTAAAGAATTGTAGAGCACATACTTGAGCTAGTGTGTAATCAATATAATAGAAAGGAGATTGGAAAATATGTCCTTGGCGATAGAAGTAACCACCTCTTTCTAAAATATCAAAGTCTTTATAATCGATGTCTGGCTTATACTCTTTTTCTAGTCTTCTCCATGTAGCCTTACGTTCCTCGCATGTCATTTCAGGATGCTTATATACTTCATGTTGGAAGTGGTCAACTAAACATCCATAAGGAAGAAATGTTAGGGCACCTGATAGTTCATGGTACTTATACTTATCACCATCTTTACCAAAGAATAGATCTAAGTATGGGAAGGCAAAAAATTCCATAGACATTGAATGAATTTCACATGATTCCATTGTTGGGAAAGCGATGTCGGGAATTTCAATTGTCTGCATAGATAAGTAAGATTGAAGTGCATGTCCTGCTTCATGACATAAAACATTAACATCACCTGCTTCACCATTAAAGTTAGAGAAGATGAATGGGACTTTATAGTCAAATAAATCTGTACAATAACCACCCATTTCTTTGTTTGGCTTTGTGGTTAAATCAAATAAATCGTCATCTACCATTCTCTTGAAGAATTCGCCTGTTTCCTTAGACATCTTGGTATACATTTCAAGAGCTAAAGGAACAAGAACTGATTCATCACCTACTGGTTTTGGGTTGCCATCTTTAAATTCATAGTTTAAGTCATAGCATTCTAATTTATCAACACCGATTCTTTTAGCTTGAGCTTGGTGGATTCTTGTTGCAAGTGGAACGATGACTTCACGAACTTGTTTACGATAATTTTCAACCATTTGTTCGTCGTAATCAAAACGGTTCATTCTTAAATAGCCGAGTTCAATATAGTTTTCATAGCCAAGCTTTTTAGCCATTTTGTCTCTTACTTTAACTAGAGCATCATAGTTGTTATCAAACTTTTCTTCATTTTCTTTGAAGAAATCGCAATATGCCATAGTTGCTTTCTTACGAGTTTCTCTATCATCACTAGACATAAGTGGGGCGATAGATGCTAAGTTATATGTCTCACCTTCAAATTCAATCTTGGCGCTTGCTTTTAGTTTGCCATATTCACTTACTAAACGGTTTTCTTCTTGAAGTTCAGCAATGATTTTTTCATCAAATGTTTTTAATGAATATTCGCATAACTTGAAGAATGTTTCAGGAATGTCTAGTTCGTTTTTGAATGGACAATCGTTTACAAGTTTGAAGAATTTAGTTTCATATGCTTGAATATATGGAACTGTTTCATCTAAATAATTTCTTTCTTTATCATAGTATTCATCGCTTGTATCGATTGAATGTCTGATGTTACATAGTGTCAACATTGTTTGAATGTGGCTACGATACTTGTTGGTTTTTTTAAATGCTTGCATAAAAGTTTCAGCATTATCACATGCTTCTAGCTCTTTCAACAATGCTCCAAATTCTTTTTTAATTGTTTCTAGTTCTAAATGTTCGTACTTAAAATCTTTAAATTTCATTTTGTTTCCCTCCATCTATCAATTTCTAAGATTGCGTTTTCTTTATCTTCATACCATTCTATTGGCATTTGATTATTAAACCAAGTGTATTGTCTTTTAACAAAGTGACGCGTGTTCTTTTTAACGAGTTCGATGCATTCTTTAGGTGTTGCTACACCTTCAAAATAGGCTCTAAATTCTTTGTATCCTATTCCTTGCATGCATTGGTCATCAAAGCTAATCCCGCGTTCTAATAGGCCTTTAATTTCCTCTAGCAGGCCTTCGTCAATCATCATATCTACTCTTTTGTTGATATCTTTATAAAGTTGTTCTCTATTTTTAGTTAGGCCAATGATTTTAGCATCATATAACATCTTGTGTTCTTGTTGTGCCTGGATTTTTGAGATACCTGTGCCGTGTTTTCTTAAAACATTTAAGGCTCTTACAAGTCTTTTGCGGTTATTGATATGAATCTTTTCTAAACATTCAGGATCTTCTTTAAGAAGGATGTCATATATTTGTTCATTTGTTAGCTCGTCATAAGGATTGTCGTTATTTTCTTCGTCCTTAAATTCGTAATCATATAAGAGAGCTTTAATATATAAGCCTGTACCGCCAACCACTATTGGCAGTTTGTTTTGTTTAGTAAGTTCATCTATTAAAAAACGACCTCGTTCTTGGAAGTCTTTTACTGAATAATTTTCGTTTGGCTCCTTTATATCGATTAGATGATGAACTGCTTTTGATTGTTCATATTTGGTGGCTTTAGCGCTACCGATATCTAATCCTTTGTAGATTTGAATGCTGTCACCGGATATAATTTCACCATTGTATCTATTGGCACATTCAATTCCAAAAGAAGTCTTGCCTACTGCTGTGGGTCCTACTATAACTAATACTTTTTTGTTCATTAATAACCACTACCGTAATCAAATATATCGTCGTTAGTAATTGTTGGAGTGTCACTAGTGTATGTTACATAATCACTGCTTTTTTCATCTAATACTTTTTCAACTTTAACAATAGGTCCGTTGAATAATTCGTAGTTATTATAGTTACCATTTAATACATAGTTGTTTGATAAGCGACCGAAATAATTAAGTGCATAGTTTTTGTCAATGACAAATTCCATAACCGAATTATCACTTAAGTGGTAGCAACCACTTCCATCGGTATCGCCATCTGCTTTTTCTTCACATTTAACTAGTGGAAGAACAACACCGCTTTCTAGTGTGAAATAGAAACGGTCTCCGATTTCGCCATAGAATGAGCCTAGAGCAACACCAATAAAGCCATCTTCATCATAAAGAAAACCAGTTGTTTCATCGACTGTAAGGTTATTGTGAATAAACTTGTATTGTCTAGAATTTCTTGCGGTTGTTGCACGATAGTCCATATATGTTTTAGCTACACCGCTTGCACATACATCGATTTCTTCACTTTTGAAGGCTTTTTGGTAATTGTATAAATCACCAAGTTCAAAGGTTGATGTGTTGTCTTCTTTATCTTCGTTTATATAAGTGAAACCACTTATAACTAGAAATACAAATAAAACTGTTAATAACTTAAAAATTCTTCTCATCTTTTTTATCTTACCACATTATTCTTTTGATAGCGAGTTTGTCTCTTGTTGTAAAGGTTGGCGTTACTGTCGTTTTTAAGTTGATTCTTTACAAGATTGTGTCCTATAAATACAGCGTTGTTTTCAGAATTTTCAAAGTCTTGTATCGAGTAATAGCCATCAACAACATCAAATCTATATTTTATATTATTTATGTTGATGCCACCTTTAGCTCTAATAATGTTACCATATCTTCCATGTATTATATCTTCCATGAAAACTATAGCCTTGGATATATTAGACATATTTAGGTTGAGCAATTCAACAGTATCATAGTTTGTGACTGTTTCTTCTTTTGACATAACTTTATTGTCATATGTTGTTTTTAATAGGTTGTCAAAGAATTCTTTATTTAATAAATGATAATCATCAACGATAATATCAGCTTCGTTGTTGATTTTATTTAATAAAGAATATAGTTTTTCTTTTTTATCATAAGAGGCTTGTTCCATTTTTGAGACAATGATTGTTTTAGCTTCTTTTATTTGGTTGTAGACCACTTTTTCGTCTATCATTTCGTTACCTGAAACGATGGTGATTGGTGCTAGTAATATTATGCGTTCATATAAGACTTTGCTTACTCTGTTTATGACATTATTAAGATAGGCTACGCCACTAGGTTCAATTACTAGGAATTCTGGATCAATGGTGTTTGCAATTGTTAAAATTGATGACGCGATGTCATTTTTAGTGCTGCAACATACACATTTTTCATTTAATTCATATATGTTAAGGTTTACATCGTCTCTTAAACGGTCACTATCTATATCAAGAGTTGCATATTCGTTTTCGAGTATACAAAAATGCTTCTGGCTTTTTAATGCCAATTCTTTTATAAATGTTGTTTTGCCTGCACCTAGGAATCCTGATACGATTAATATTTTCATATAAGTTTAAGAAAGCTGGAGTTTATGGCTCCAGCTTATAAATTTTTAGTCAGATAATTTAACTACTGGCTTAATCAAGTCAGCTGGTTTATCTCTCATAAGGAATAGAGCTTCTTCTAGATGATCAAAGCCTTCAAATACATGTGTACTAAGCGGTTTTAAATCTAACTTACCACAGCTTACAAGAGCAGCTAGTTTTTCCATTCTTAGACGACCACCTGGCATTAGACCACCATTAATTTGTTTATGACCCATGCCTACACCCCATTCTACACGCGGTATATCAATGTATTCACCACTACCTAGATAGTTTACGTTGCCAATTTTGCCACCTGGTTTTAGGCATTTGATTGCTTCTGAGAATGTTTCTACGCCACCGCCTGCGATGATTATTTTATCAACACCTTTTCCATCGGTCATATTAAGAACTTGTTCTGAAATCGGTCCGTTTTTATAACTAATAAAATCAGTAGCGCCATAGTATTTAGCAGCTTCAACACAAACCGGTCTTGTGCCTACAGCAATTATTCTAGCAGCACCGTGCATGTTAGCACCAGCAACAGACATAAGGCCTACTGGACCGATACCAATAACCAGTACACTATCACCAAATTCAACTCCAGCAAGTTCTACACCGTGGAATCCTGTTGGTACCATGTCCGATAACATACAAGCGTCTACTGTATTAATATTGTCTGGTAATAAAGCTAAGTTACCATCAGCGTCATTTACATGGAAGTATTCTGAGAATACACCATCTTTGAAGTTAGAGAATTTCCAACCAGCCAACATTCCGCCAGAATGCATAGAATAGCCGGCCTGAGCTTCTAAAGAGTTCCAATCTGGTGTAATAGCTGGAACCAATACTCTATCACCAACTTTAAAGTCTTTTACAAGTTCACCAACTTCGACAATTTCAGCACAACCTTCATGTCCTAGAATCATATTGTGTCTTTCACCAATAGCGCCTTCCCACAAAGTGTGAATGTCACTTGTACAAATAGCAAGAGCTAGTGGTTTACAAATAGCATCCATTGGTCCACATACTGGTCTATCTTTTTCAATCCAACCAGATTCTCCGATTTTTAGCATTGCATAGCCTTTCATATTATTTTCCTCCTTAAGCATGTGCAGTGTTAATATCACTTATGCAAATTTTAACAAGTAATAATATTCTTATGCAATAGTTTTGACCTAAGAAAGTTAAATATTTCACATAAAGTTTACAATAAACCCCCACATCAATAATAACGAGGCTATTCTA
>CAKUTY010000077.1 GCA_934692455.1 uncultured Erysipelotrichaceae bacterium | reverse complement strand
TAATTTGACAACCTGTAGACATGGGATTAAAACCATTGATATTAGCGCAATCTAGGTGGTCTAGAGCGTTCTTTCTGCTTCCTGGGTATAAAGTATTACAATCAGTTAAAAATGGCTTACCTCCAGCTTCTTTTACGATGTCTACTATAGCCTTAGCATAATTAGGTCTTAAGAAAGCTAGATTCCCTAATTCTCCAAAATGCATCTTAATAGCTATGAACTTACCATCAAAGTCAATGTTGTTGATACCAGCTGCCTTACATAATCTTTTAATTTTATCAATTTGACTTGTCCCAACTGGACATCTAAAGTCAGTAAAATATACTTTTGATCCCATATTAAATAATCTCCATTCTTGTTTCTTATATTTTACTTCTATCTTTAATTTTAATAACATTAAAAAGGTAAATATCATGAATAAAATATATATAAGTTTTATACAAGACTTAATTTTAGAAAAAGAAATAAGAAAACCAATATACATAAGCTATTTGATAAATTGTGTAACTAAAGAATATGATTTAACATTAGAGAAAGCGACTGCCGCAGTATCTGTTGCACTTAAAAGAATTATGGATGCCAATGCAATTCCTGAATTAAGATTTTATAAAAAAGGGATATATTATCGTAGTGTGTCTACACCATTTGGAGATGTTGGTATTGATAAGGAACAATTAATCAAAGATAAATATCTTTATGATGATAACGGTTATGAGGGAGGCTTAAATCTTTTGAATAAGTTAGGCTTAACTACACAAATGCCAAATAAAAGAGTGCTTGTAACTAATAAAGCGGATAATCATTTTGATGCTGACAAGGAGTTAGATGTTGTAGTTCACTCTCCAAAAACCGTAATTAATAAAGAGAATAAACGGTATTTAATGGTACTTGATATTTTAGAACAGATTAATGATGCACCAATAGATATAGAAGATCCTTATAGGCTAATTAGAGATTATATTAATCAACTTGGATTAGATTATTCTAAACTGTTTGTCCTTGCGAATAATTATTATGATAAAGATACTGTTACACAACTAGAAAATATTGTTGAAGTAAAATATTCTAAAGGAAAAGTGTATGGAAAATAAGAAAGATTGGTATGGAAGTAAGGAACTAGAATTTGCGATTTTTTGCATAGAAAATATCGCAATCAAGTTAAATATTAGTGGTCAAGATGTTTGCAAAATGTTGACAGAAGAAACTAATATTCTAAACAACTATATTATTCCTTGTTATGATGTGCTCCATACCCAAGATAAGAATTATATTGTTGATGATGTTATTGAGGTAATGAAAGAGAATAGCTTATTATGATTTTATATAAAACCATTATGAAAGGTGATTTAGGCAAAGGACTATATATGACAGGTGATTCAAATAGTCAGTCTTATATCTTTGATGAAAATGCTTGTATCGATTTAAGTGTATTAAAGTTTCCTAAGCATTCCAAAGAATGGTTGGAATTTGTCTTAGAGTGTAGAAACAACAATGACAATACTGACTATGATTTGGTTATCGGACCTGTTGTTGATGATAAAATCTTCAACACCATAGAACTACATATTAATGGTTTTATTGATGAAGAAGAAACAATCAATAGACTTGATGCTATTAAACCTAATATTCATTATGTATTCCGTAGCGATAAAGCCTTATCTTATATAAAACCTTATGAATGCTAATCCAATTCTTTTACAGATGAAATATGCTCGTATAGTAGAAAAGTTTGCTGATAAGCGTGGTGTAAGCTTAGATAAAGCATTAGATATTTTCTATAAATCAGATCTATATCTTATGATGAGTAGGGGGTATAGCTGATATACATTGTAGATCAGATGAATGCTTAGTAGAAGAACTAATTGATGAGATTAAAAGATAGTTCTCTTTGCTTTTTATTAAGCGTTGTTTTGATTATTATCTACGTTTGATTTTGACTTAATGTTTTATATATTAATAAGGCCAGTATTAAGTATACTTTAATACTGGCCAACCATATCTATAACATCACTAACTTAGAACACACCACATTCTATTAATATAGTTTTTACTTGTTCATGAATCGATAAAGATGGATTTTCTTTAAAGTACTTATAACCCTTATAGTTTTCTTCATTATAACCATTTAGAATATTTTGGCTATTGATTTTTTCGGCTCTTTCGATAGCTTTTTTAACATCATCTAGAGTTAATTTAGAAAGACATCTCATAAAATCTTTTTCACGTTTATAGTGATCAAGATCTTCGAATTTTTCATTAAAACAATCATTGATAGGCGCAAGATAATCTTTTCTATGATTAAGTCTCTTGTTACAAGCTTTTTTATGAAGCACAATCCACAATTCAAAAGAATAGTTACTGTAGGCAAGAGAATATTTTATATTCTTCTCTTTCTTAGCTTCTTTCATTTCATCTAATATCTTTTTGAATTTATCAACATGAACTTTATCTAAGCTTTCTATATCGCATACATGTATTGCTTTTGGGACGATTTTAGAGTTTGTTCCTTTATAAAAGTCTCTTGGACTTTGTTGTACTTTGATTGTGAAAGAAACATTGTATTTTCTTTCTTCACATTCATTGATTTTATCTCTAAGCCACTGAAAGTATATTTTTTCTGTTTCCCCTTCTACCGTAAGTACATATTTCTTATTTTCTAACATATTATTTACCGTTTCCCTTATTGATTAGTTTTTCTAATATAGGTGAAAAATCCACATCTTTGATCGCTCCATATCTACTAAGAAAATACTTACTCATATAATCTTCACCTTTACGAATGCCATCAGCTGTTTTAAAATCCGACAATGAATAGTGATGACTAAAATTGGTTTTTTCATCTCTTTCTACAAATTTAATTTCATCTCTTCTAAATAAGGAAGAGTCAAGGAAAATCGGATTATGAGTATTGAATATTAACTGTGCATTATTTTTATTAATGTTGTCGTTGTGAAAAATAGATATTACGTTCATTAATGCCATAGGATGAATAGAAGCATCAAATTCATCCATTACTAAGGTACAACCATTTAATAATGCTTTGATTACAAGAGGGAACTCACTAATAAAACGTAGTGTTCCATATGACTCATATAATTCAGCAGGTAAATTAATATTTTTATCATCAAAAACAGAACATAATAACGGTTCTTTATTTTCATTGTTGTAAACATATTTTAATCCGTTAGAATTAATACCAAACGCAATCGCTGCTTCATTTAAGGTTTTTTCTGTATATACTGAATTTTCTGTTGGCTTGGCAAAATTATTCATTATTCTTAATGTATCCGAACGATATATAACGATAAATTTATTTGCGAACCAATTTAAAATCAAAGAAACTAAATCTTGAGCAAAGATAGTTTTAAATCCATTAGTTAAAAATAATTCAGTTTCAGATAAACTGTTTCTAGCGATTTCCTCTGTTGTTGAACTAATATTTTTGATCCCCTTATTTAAAAATGATTTTATGCAAGAAGGTAAACTTATTTCCAATTCAACTTCATTTCTTTTGTAAACATTTTTTTCATTTATTGTTAATGATTCCTCAAGGATCTTGCGTTTGTAGTCAACTTCTAAAAAAGAACCCAAATCAATTGTTAAATCATATTTTATTAGAAAATTATTTTCTATAAAAGAAATAGAAAACTTAGTAGGAACATTCTCAACACTACTATTAGGTATTAATTCAAGTACCGTAGATGCTGCGTTGGGAGAAAATATTGAATCTGAATTTAAAATGTTTCCTCTTGAGACGATAGCTTTTAAAGTTTCCATTGCAGCAATTATATTAGTCTTTCCCGCTGCATTAGGGCCATAAATTACAGCTGAACATAACGCTTTATGATTCTTAGTACCAACTTTCTCTTTTAATACACTATAATCAAGTCCAGTTTGTTTTGGTGCTGGCATCATTGAAAAAGTTGTTTCTTCAACAAATGATTTATAATTCTTAAATTTAAACTCCAATAACATATAACACTTCCTCCATGTACACATATATTATACCTATAATTGTATAAAAATAGCTTCTATTTGCGAAAATTCTGCAAAATATTACTAGATAATGACTTATAACGCCATTTACTTTGTGATAATTGTTAAATATTAGTAAACAAAGTTATTCTTTCTTAATATATGAATGTTTCATAAAAAACTAGTTTCATCAAAATACGAGGTTTCACTCCGACAGTGAAACTATAGATTACAGTGAAATTTTACATCTTGTTAACATAATATACTTGATAAATGTTTTATAATATTTTTATGAATAAATTTATAAATGATGCAGATGAAAAAAAGTCTATTAGAATCTTAACAACATCAGGTATTTTGATTGCTTTGTTTGTTGTTCTTTTGTTTAAGTTACCTGATGTAAGAAGTTTTTTCGCAAACTTGTTTAAAGTGTTGTCTCCATTTATTTGGGGTATCTTGTTTGCGATAATAACTAATAATTTGGCAAAGTATATTGAAACTCATTTGCCTGAAAAATGGCCATTTAAGACAAGAAGATTTATAGGAGCTCTTGTTTCAGTATTATTCTTAGTTGTTGTGATGATTCTTGTAGTATATCTTTTGATGCCAAAGCTATTAAATAGTATTTCTTCATTATCAACACTAGTAACCAACTTTACAAGTAATTCTAGTGATTGGATAAAAAGACTACAAAAGAATGTTCACTTGTCTAATGATGTAGTAATTAAGATCTATGAGTATTCAAATCAAGCAGTTACTGCCTTATGGAATGCGGCTAAGGACTTTGTACCTAATATCTTGACTTCAACAATTACTGCTATTAGTAGTGTTGGCAACTTCGTAATTGGTTTTATTGTTTGTTTATATATTCTTATTGATAAACAAAAGATTGCGATTAATATGAAAAGAATGGGCTTAGCTTTCTTTAATGCTGAACAATATAAAAAGGGACGTAATATTATGTACTTAGCCCTAGATAAGTTTACCAAGTTCTTTTCTGGTAAAGTTTTAGATTCACTTATTATTGGTATCCTATGCTTTATTTCAATGTTGTTTATCAACAAAGAATATGCAGCATTAATATCAGTTATTGTTGGTATCACCAATATTATTCCTTTCTTTGGACCTTTTATTGGTGCTGTACCATGTGCTCTATTATTGTTGATTGTAGAACCACTAGATTGTTTAATCTTTATTATCATGATTATCATTCTTCAACAGGTAGATGGTAATATCATAGGACCAGCTATACTTGGTGATTCGGTTGGACTTAGTTCTTTATGGATTATGTTTGCGATTCTAGTTGGTGGTGCTTACTTTGGTTTCTTTGGCATGTTACTTGGTGTTCCGGTTGTTGCGGTAATCTATTATGTAATAAAAGAATATGTAGATGAGAAACTTGAGGAAAAGGGTATTGATGAGGAAGCTTCTGAGTAACGGCTATTTTTTTATAAGAAGAATTATTTATGCTCATAGCATGTAAAACTACACAAGCTATATGCTTTGATAATAATTTTCCTTGTGTTTTTCTACTTTTTCTCGTAAAAATTAATAAATAATATGATAATAATCTCGTAAATGTTTGAAGTATCTCGTAAAAATACATATAATATGAGAGAAAGATGAGACTTTATGAGATATTTTGATTACAAAAAGTTACAAACATTAAAATTAGATAATTCCATAGTTAATTTATTAACTAGTATTCATGAAGCTAAAGGTCGTCAGGAACTGTATTTATCTACTGAACCTGAGGAATTAAATAAATTAGTTGAGATCGCTAAGATTCAAAGCGTAGATGCCAGCAATGCTATTGAGGGTATTCGTACAACTGAAACGCGTTTAAAACAATTAGTTAGTGATAAGACTACGCCAAAGAATAGAGATGAAGAAGAAATATCTGGTTATAGGGATGCTCTTAATACAATTCATGAAAGTTTTGATTATATACCTTTAACTCCTAGCTATATTTTGCAGTTGCATGGAATCATGTATAAAAATGTTGTTGGTAATGACTTTGGTGGAAAAATTAAGAATACTCAAAATCTTATTCAAGGTATTGATGCCTTTGGTAACAAATATACTATCTTTACTCCTTTGGCACCATATGAAACTATGCCAGCTATAGAAAGTCTTTGTGATGCTTATAATAAAGCGATAGAAGATGGTGAGGTTGATCCATTAATTCTTATTCCTATATTTGTGCATGACTTTTTGTGTATTCATCCTTTTAGGGATGGCAATGGCAGGATGAGCCGACTATTAACAACCCTTCTTTTATATAGAAGTGGTTATTACGTTGGTAAATATATATCTTTGGAAGCTAAGATAGCTAAGATAAAAGATTTATATTATGATGCCTTAAGTGATAGTCAAAACGGTTGGCATGAAGGTAATGATGATCCACTTCCTTTTGTTAAGTACTTTTTGTCTATCATTGATATGGCCTACAAAGACTTTGAGGATAGATTAGCTCTTATTAAAAAAGATGTTAGTGCTAATGAGTTAGTCTCATTAGCTTTCA
>CAKUTY010000076.1 GCA_934692455.1 uncultured Erysipelotrichaceae bacterium | reverse complement strand
CTTATCGTCTAAGGGATGATGTTTCTAAGAAGATAAATAGATTACCACTTAAGTTCTTTGATAAGCACAGTCATGGTGAAGTATTATCTAGGGTTACTAATGATGTAGATACGATTGCGAATAATTTGAGTAATACCATCACTCAAATGTTGTCTAGTGTTGTCAGTGTCATTGGTGTGCTTTATATGATGTTCTCTATATCATTTAAGTTAACCATTGTAGCACTATGCGTATTACCTTTAACTGGTTTTTGTGCAACATTTATCGTCAAGCATTCACAAAAATATTTCTATAAACAACAGGCAGCTTTAGGTGAGGCAAATGGTTTGATTGAAGAGATGTATTCAGGTCATTTGGTTGTTAAGGCTTATAACTATGAGGATAAGTCGATTAAGGACTTTGATAAGATTAATAAGAACTTAGAGGAGTCTGCTCATAAGTCACAATTCTATTCAGCTATTATGATGCCAGTTACTGGTTTTATCGGTAATTTGATTTATGTGGCTGTATGTTTACTTGGTGGTTATGAGGCAATTAATGGCAGAATTACAGTTGGTGATATTCAGGCTTTAATTCAATATGTTAGAAACTTAAATCAACCAGTTTCTCAAGCTTCACAGTTATTGAGTAATATTCAATCAATGGCTGCTGCAGCTGAACGTATTTTTGAGATTTTGGATGAAAAGGAAGAAGAGCCTGATTGTATTAATCCTGTTAGTATCTATGATGAAAATGGTAATTTAACAATCAAGGGTAATGTTTCTTTTGAGAATGTTCGCTTTGGTTATGATCCTGATAATATCGTTATTAAGGATTTCTCGATGTATGTTAAGCCAGGTCAAAATGTAGCTATTGTTGGTCCTACTGGTGCTGGTAAGACTACTTTAGTTAAGCTATTGATGAGATTCTATGAATTAAATGGTGGCACCATTTATGTTGATGGCCATGATATCAAGGATTATACAAGAAGTGATTTAAGATCGTTGTTTGGTATGGTATTACAGGATACATGGTTATATAGTGGTTCTATTAAAGACAATATCAAGTATGGCAAGTTAGATGCCACCGACGAAGAAGTATATGAGGCTTGTAAGATGGCTCATGTTCATCATTTCATTAAGACTTTGGATAATGGCTATGATACCCAAATATCTGATGAAACAAGTGGTATTTCACAGGGCCAGAAGCAGTTGTTAACGATTGCGAGAGCTTTCTTGAAGGATCCTAAGATTTTGATTCTAGACGAGGCTACTTCTAGTGTTGATACTCGTACTGAAGAATTGATTCAACAGGCTATGGAGAAGCTAATGGAGAATAGAACGTCTTTCGTTATTGCCCATCGTTTGAGTACCATTAAGAATGCTGATATTATTATCGTTCTTGATAAAGGTGATGTGGTTGAGGTTGGTAATCATAAACAGCTTCTTGAGAAGAAGGGTTTTTATTACAACTTATATAATTCGCAATTTGAGGAATAGTAATATTCCTCTTTTTTATATAATTGAATTAGATGATTGGAGAACACTATGAATAAAGAAGAAATGATTAAGAAGTATGAAGACTATAGAGAACGTTTAAATGCTTATGAACTGATGATTAATACAGTGTATTTTGATAAGAATACGATTGCGCCTGTGATGGGTAATAAGTATCGTAATCAGATGCTTAATATTATTGTGGGCGAGGCTTATGTGATTGAGACTGATCCTGAAATCATTAAACTGGTTGATGAATTAAGTGAAATGGACTTGGGTGAGGATTTAAATAGGGATGTTTTCTTGACTAAGAAATCACTTGAGAATGTTTCTAAATTTACTAAGGAAGAAGTAATGGAGTTTAATAATGCCTTTAGTGAATCTTTTGATGCTTGGTTAGTAGCTAAGGAAAAGTGTGATTATAGTTTGTTTGAGAAGCATTTGATTAAGGTTATTGAAATTGCGAAGAAGAAGGCAGCAAGACGTAAACCTAATGAATTAGCTTACAATGTGATGTTGGATGATTATGAAGAGGGCATGACTATTGATAAGTATGAAGAATTCTTTAAGCTTATTAAGGAAGAATTGTTGCCTCTTATTAAAAAAGTTGATAGTAAGAAAGATTATATTGATGATTCTTTCTTGTATAAATATTATCCAAAGGATAAACAAGCTTTATTTAATGAGAGATTAAAGGAATATATTTGTTTTGATAAGTCATGGGGTTATATGGGTCAAAGCGAACATCCTTTTACTAATGGTTTGAGTAAGAATGATGTTCGTATTACCACTAATTATGATGAATATAATATCGCTTCTAATATTTTTAGTGTTATTCATGAAGTTGGCCATGCTCATTATGAACATAATATTTTGGATAAGTATGATGGTACTAATATTAAGAAGTATATTTCTAGTGGTATGCATGAATCGCAATCTCGTTTCTTAGAGAATTATATTGGCAGAAGAAAGTCTTTCTGGATTCCTTTGTATCCTTATTTACAAGAACTATTTCCTGAGAATTTAGGTGATGTTGATTTGGATACTTTTATAAAAGCTATTAATGCATCTAAGTGTTCTTTGATTAGAACTGAGGCTGATGAGTTAACTTATCCTGTTCATATTTTGATTAGATATGAGATTGAAAAGGGTTTATGTGATGGCAGTATCAGTTGTGATGAACTTAATAAGACTTGGAATCAAAAGTATAAGGATTATTTGGGTGTTGATGTAGATAATGACAGGGATGGTATTTTACAGGATGTGCATTGGTCTGATGCCTCATTTGGTTATTTCCCTACTTATGCTTTGGGTAGTGCTTTTGGTGCTCAATTCTTGGCTACTATTGAAAAAGAGCTAGATTTAGATAATTTATTAGAAAATGGTAAGTTTGATGAATTAGTCGCTTATTTAAGAGATCATATTCAATTTGATGGTGCTTTACATAATTATGAATATATTTTAAATAGGGCAACAAAAGAAGCTTTTAATCCTAGATATTATGTTGATTATTTAAAGAATAAGTATATAAAGTTGTATGAATAATATAGTTTCTTATGCAAGGGAAGTAACTAAAACTTTTGAACAACTTCCTTTCTCTAATGTAGATAGTTTGATTCTTTCGTGGTTGGCTTATTTTAGATATCCAAAGATTACTAAGGTAAGTACTTTTAGTGGTGCTAAGCTTAAGGATTTGTATTGTGTTGAATATTTTGATGAGATGTTTAGTGATACTTATGATCCTGAAAGCAGTAGGGAATTGTTTACCTATTTAGCTTGTAGTCCTCGTTTTAGGAATATTGTCCTAAAGACTTATACTTGTAAGTCTGATAAGTCTAAGCAGGAACAGTTTTCAGCTATTACTTTTAAGATAAATGATCATTTTCATTATGTAGCCTATAGGGGTACTGATTCTACGATTGTGGGTTGGAAGGAAGACTTTAATATGGCCTTTAGGTATCCTATTAGGGCTCAAGAGGATGCTTATGATTATTTGAAAAAGATTGCCTTAAGAACAAATGGTGATTTGATGGTTGGTGGTCATTCTAAGGGTGGCAACTTAGCTGTATATGCCTTGGCTAATGCGGATGAATTTATTCAAAAAAGAATTATCAAAGCTTATTCTCATGATGGTCCAGGTTTCTTAGAGGAAGTACTTAAGAGCGATGGCTTCCAATCTATTAGTAATAAGATTGATAAGACAGTCCCTAAGTCTTCGATGATTGGTATGTTTCTTCAACAACATGAAAATTATCGTGTAGTTTCTAGTAATAGTTTCAGTGTTTGGCAACATAATCCTTTCTCTTGGACTATTAAGGGTAATGATTTTGAATATATCGATGATTTAACTAATGATGCAAAGTATTTTAATCATACATTAAATGAGTGGGTAGCGAGCCTAACTAATGAAGAAAGAGAAAGGCTTGTGGATATCTTGTTTAGTTTGATTGATGATGATATTGATAAGACTGATGAGATTTTCAAGAATTGGCAAACTACTATTCCTAATGCCTTGAAGGTTATATCTAATACTGATGAACAAACTAAGAATTTTGTGAAGGATATTGTGAAGGAGTTCTTTAGTTTGTGTGTTAAGAATTTCCCTGAGTTGTTTAAGAAATATTAAGTTCGTTGTAAAAAGTGTGGTGATACCACATTTTTTCGTTGTAATTTTTGTTGGCCATGTGAGTAATAGAATAAAGAGAATTGGTTGAAAACTATTTTATAGTGACATATAAATGTCACTATAAAATTTGAGAAAACTTCATATTTATTAACAAGAAAAAACTTCTATCACAAAAGCACTGATTAGATAATAAACGACTGCTTAATAAAGACAACTATAATATTTGTTCGTGATAGGGACCGTAAACCCATTATTAATAAATATACACGGAGCAGCCAAATGCTATTCTTTTATTTTGAATGAGTTTATAATATGTTGTATACAACATATTTAGGAGAGCATTATGGTTACTTACAAAGATTATAAAAATAAATGTTTAGAAGATTCTAATTTCAAAAAAGAATATGATAACTTAGAACCCGAATATGACATTATTAATGCGATGATAAAAGCTAGAAAGGAACAAGGCCTTACTCAGAAACAATTATCTGAATTAACTGGTATTAGTCAAGCTGATATTTCTAGAATTGAAAATGGCACTAGAAATCCTAGTTTGGAAATGATTAAAAGGTTAGCAACAGGTATGGGCATGCGCTTAAAACTTGAATTTATTTCTGTTTCTAAAGAAGAAAAATAGCATTATCACAAAAAAAGGAAATGATTTGCCACAAAAAACGGAAATGAAATGCCACAAAAAAACGAAATAGATAGAAAATTGACTATTTATCGTAAAAAAATTACGATATAAATAATAAATTAAGTAAATTAGTTGCGATTAGCTTTAGTAAAAGATAAAATATAGGTAATAGGAGGATTCTACAATGCTTACTAAAATTACTCTTGATAACTTTAAGTCTTTTAAGAATAAAACGGTTGTTGATTTAACTAAAACTAACTATACAATTCTTCCGCAAAATGTAGCTGATAATGGTGTTTTAAAGGGTTGTATCTTTGTGGGTGCTAATGCATCTGGTAAATCTACTATTATCTTGGCGGTAAAGTTGCTTCTTGATTTACTATTCTCTGAGAGAAATATTAATTCAGGAATGTTTCTTTGTATGTTTGGTGATACTAATAAATATTCTCTTTCGTATGAATTTTTAATAGAAAATAAAACAATTAGTTATTCTTTTGAAGTTGATGTGGCTAAGAAAATGATTTCAGAATCATTGTATATAGATAACGAATTATTGCTTCAAAGAATGGGCTTATCTGCTAAATCTTATATAGCTGATTCAAATGGTATTAATTATGATGAAGAGGATGTTGGCAAGGATTCTTTGTTCTTAAGAACTCTATACTTTAATACAAAATTTGCGTCTAATTCAACTCTTGGTAGTTGGATGGATTATTTAAAAAAATCTTTCTATGTAAATATGTTTAAGGGCGAGATTGTTTCTTATGGAAAAAGAGACATGACTATCGCGACTTATCTTGATAATGGTGGTTGTGATGTAATCAATAATTTTTTTGATGAGTATAATTTTGAACAGAAAGTTGAATTCGTTCACAGAACAAGTGGAGGAAAGATTAGTTTTGTGGCAGGGGAAGATGAGGATGTTAAAACCGTGTTCTTTAAGCGCAAAGGCATTGAAGTTCCTATTCCTTTCTTTGAAGAATCTTTAGGTAATCAAAATTTATTAAGGATTCTTCCTGTGTTTTTAAGCGCTATAAATAATGGTGGGATGTTGTTAATTGATGAATTTTCTAGTGGCTTTCATAATGAACTTGAAAGTTTACTTGTTAGATATTTTATGGAAAAGGCAAATCATGCTCAAATGCTGTTTGTGTCTCATTCAACAAATCTATTAAGTAATTCTATTCTTCGTCCAGATCAAGAATATTCAGTTGAATTTCAAGACCAAAACGGAAGTACCGTAAAAAGATTTTCATCTGAACAACCACGTTCAGCTCAGAATATTGAGAAGATGTATGTAAGTGGCGTATTTGGTGGACTTCCTGAATATTCTTGCAAAACAAAGTAATTTATGTCGGGTTAGAGACTCAAAACTCCTGACACAAGGGCAACATCGGTTGTGCAATTCTTTTTAACAATTATCAAATAAATAAGTTCTTTTAAGATGATATGATATGAAAGGTGATTATTGACAATATGTTGAATACGACATATTATTATGGTGTAAAAAGTGATAGAAGTAGAATTTTATAGTACAGAGAATAATAAGTGCCCTGTTTTAGAATTTCTCGAAACATTAGACGATAAGATGAAAGCAAAGATTTTTAGGGCAATTGATTTATTGGAAGAAAATGGTCACGAGTTAAGAGAACCATCTTCTAAATCGCTGGGAGATGGCATATTTGAACTAAGAGTTTAACAAAGTTCGAATATTTCTAGAATATTATATTTCTTCTATGTAGGTAATAAAGCGGTCTTAACAAATGGGTTTATCAAGAAAACACAAAAGAC
>CAKUTY010000075.1 GCA_934692455.1 uncultured Erysipelotrichaceae bacterium | reverse complement strand
GTTTTATCCTCTCTGCCGCCTTTAATGCTTCACCTTTGGGATATAGGTAGTGAGACACCTTCTTTAATGTTCCACCTTTTTGGTAGCGGGACACCTTATCTTTAATGGAATTATAGCAAAATTACTTTCAAAATTCAAACACAACTTTTATGATCCAATTTTTTATTTATTATCACTTGAATAAAAAAGCACAATTAGTCTCAAATCGTTAATTAATTCATTACATAAATTATAATTATTCATTAAAATATTTTTTAAGATAACTTTAATTAAATAAAACAGGATGTAATATGTTAGTAATAATAAGATTATAATAATGCCAAATATAATAACAGACTTTATATTTAGACTATCAGCAGCCCTTGCCATAACGTAAGACATCATCGATGTAAATATTCCGCCGAAGAACAAAAACGCTTCTTTGAACTGTAATAAATTGTTGCTATCTCTTTTAATTTGTGCCTCCAATATCAAAAGGTCAATAGTTTTTGTATCGGTAATATCAACTCCATACTTTTTTAACACTCTCATGATCAACTCCATTCTATAGTATTTAATTTGTTTGACATGATTATTAAAATCTTTACTTTTTTCCCTAAAGAAAATATATATCATAAGCACAATGACAAGAATTATTATTATAATATTTGCTTTTTCAGTTGTATCTTGTTTTCCATTAATTAAAAACGTTATCGATAATATGGATGTTAAAAAAATAAGTATAGCCATCATCATCATAATAGAAGTTATAGTTCCATCTTTAAATGCCTTCAAAAGCATGTTACGCTCATAAATTTTCTTTTCTTCTTTATATGTTTTAAAAAAATCAATAAAAAACATATTTGTCCTCCCGTTTACAATCATTATTTTAAAATTATATCTTATTTGAATATCTAAAAAGTATTGCTAATATTGTATATTTATAGCTCACCCATTCAAAAAAGACCGATTTCTCGATCTTTGTTAGTTATAACTTGTTCTATCAATTTCTTTTAACAACACAATCTCTCTTAACTCATTATGATTCTCAACACAAGTTTGAAGTGTTAAAAGCTTATCGTTGTAATTAATTGAAACACCTGTATCATAGAAAGCACTCTTCTTTACAGTATCAATATATTTATCAAATTGTTCATCTGTATAATTTGGATAATAGAATTCAAAACCATCATTAGTATAAGAGAACTTTTCACCTTCATATTCGTCTTCAATTAACTCACAATAATAAACATAAGCAATCTCATATCTTCTAACTTCATTCTCGAGATACAATTTAACATATTTATTATTTTCATAATTTTCCTTGTCAATTAACTTAGCCAAAGGAGTAAACTTATGCGTACCACTTGCATCATAACTTGCATAAACATAATGACCAATCAATATTAGATTTTGATCATCTAAAGTATTAGAAGAATCCAAGAAAATTGAACCCTCCTCATCATATTTCATGGTCTCCCAATCAGTACGGTAATAAGTATTGTTGTCACTACCTTGTACAAAAGGAAGATCAACTAAACCAGACTCAAAGCTAATTCTACCTACATAATCATTGGATTTAACACTATAGGTATCCCATAGTTCTTTAACTAAAGCTTTTTCTTTTTCATCTACTACTTCAGTAACCTTATTATTGTTGTTTTCAACTACTTCATTTTTCTTTTTAAAAAAAGAAAATGGATCAAACATCAAAATCACAATACCGAAAATCAATAAGATTGATAACACTACTATAGCTACATAAATAAAACTATTATTCTTCTTTTTCATTACAATACCCCTTGTATAACTATATTAACTATGACCCCAACTATAGCCGAATAACAAATAAACATTATTGGATTTAATTTTATTTTCTTAACTTTAACAACTAATAAAGTGAATAATAAGATAATGGAAATAACAATCTCTATCATGCTATTATTCTCCATTAGCATGTATAAACCAGTAGCCAAAATAATACCAATTACCGCAAATATTGCCCCATCCATAATATATTTAAAATACTTATTCTCCATCACAGAACTAAGCACCCTAACCACAAGCACAATAATCAAGAAAGCAGGAAGAATAACCCCAATCGTTGCCACCACAGCACCCAATAAGCCGCCATTCACACTACCAACATAAGTAGCTAAATTAACCATAATAGGACCAGGAGTAGACTCTGATAAAGCTATCATATAAGCCAAACCATCATCAGTTAACCAATTATTAGAAATAACCACATCTCTAATAATAGCTATCGCACCATAGCCCCCTCCAAAAGAGAAGAAACCAACCTTCAAAAACTCTATAAACAATCTTAAGTAAATCATTTCCTATTTACCTCATACAAAAGATTAACAATAGCACCAAACAAGATTATTAACACTGAAGAAACAGACAAACTCTTTACATTAATAATAAATAAAGTTAAAAAAGAAATTAACACCACAAGATACTTAAAATAAGACTTATCCAACTTAAGAGCCATCTTAATACCAACATCAAGAATCAAATAAGACACAGCTATTTTAATACCCATAAAAGCATAACTTACTAATTTAATTTCCAAGAAATTATCCAAAACAGTAGAAATCAAATAAATAATTAAAAAAGAAGGCAAGGAAATAGCCAATGTAGCTACTATTGCCCCCAGTAAGCCCTTAGTCTTATAACCAGTATAAGTAGCACAATTAATCGCAATAGGACCAGGAGTAGACTCAGCCACAATAACTAGTTCATCCATTTCCTTACTAGTAAGCCACTTATGCTTATTTACACATTGATCCTCTACAATTGAAATCATAGCTAAACCACCGCCAAAAGTAAAAAGACCAATCTTAAAAAACACAACAAAAAGTTCTAACATTAAGATTCTTTCTTACGTGCAACAATCGTTATAGGAACACCCTCAAAACCAAAAGCTTCTCTTAGCTTGTTTTCCAAATAACGCTTATATGAGAAGTGGAAAAGTTCCACATCGTTGACAAACAATACAATCACACAAGGTGCAACAGATACTTGTGAAGCATAATAAATCTTAAACAAACGACCATTATGAGGCTTAGCAGGATTAGCTAATTGTGCATCCATAATAACCTCATTTAAGACATTAGTCTTAATTCTTAAATTAACATTTTGATATACTTGATCAATCAAAGGAAGTAAAGTATTAACACGCTTATTTTCCTTAGCACTAACAAACGCAATCGGTGCATAATCTAAATAAGCAAACTGTTCTCTAATTTCCTTGGTAATATTAGACATTGTCTTCTCATCCTTATCAACAAGATCCCACTTGTTATAAACAAGAATAACACCCTTATTTGCCTCATGAGCCAAACCAGCAACATGCTTATCTTGTTCGATAATACCAACACCACCATCAATAACCACTAACACTACATCAGCCCTATCAATAGCCGCCTTAGCCCTTAAAATAGAATACTTCTCGACATTCTCATAAATCTTACCTCTTTTACGAATACCTGCCGTATCAATAACAACATAAGACTTATCATTCGCATTAAAGACCGTATCAATTGCATCCCTTGTAGTACCCTCGATATCAGAAACAATTACTCTTTCTGAATTTAAGAAAGCATTAGTTAAACTAGACTTACCAACATTAGGCCTACCAATAATGGCAAACTTAATCATGCCATCATAATCATCCTTTTGTTTCTCAGGCATCAAAGCAGTTGCCTTATCTAATAAGTCTCCAATACCGATACCATGAGAACCACTCACAGGAATAGGATCACCTAATCCTAGATTATAGAATTCATAGATATTATCAATCTTATCAAAGTCATCAATCTTATTAACACCCAAAAGAATTGGCTTCTTACTCTTACGTAATTGTTTAGCAATAAATGTATCATCATTAGTTAAGCCCTCTTTACCATTAACCAAAAAGATAATAACATCAGCCTCATCAATCGCAATATCAACCTGAGCCTGAATCTCCTTTTGAAAAGGAACATCACGTAACTCGATACCACCCGTATCAATTAATCTAAAAGTCTTATTCAACCATAGACAATCGCCATAAATTCTATCTCTTGTAACACCCGGAGTATCCTCAACGATAGAAAGTCTCTTCTCAAGCATACGATTAAAAACGGTTGACTTACCAACATTAGGCCTACCAACAATCGCAATAGTACCATCTATCATAAACCTGCCCCTTTCCTAGATCTTCTTATAGACAAGATCTAAAATCATATTCACAACTTCATCAATGCTCTTATCAGAAGAATCAATAATTGTCGCATCCGCACTTGCCTTAAGCGGAGAAATAGCACGATGACTATCTTGATAATCACGTCTTTTAATCTCTTCTAAAATCTTATCATAATCATCAATAATACCCTTTTCTTTATTTTGCTCAAGTCTTCTTCTTGCTCTATCTTCAGCACTAGCAGTCAAAAAAACCTTAACCTCAGCATCAGGCAACACAACATCACAAATATCTCTTCCATCTAAGATATAACCTTTATTAGCTGCAATTTTTCTTTGAGCAGCCACCAAAGCACTTCTAACGCCGCTTAACTTAGAAACATTACTAGCAGCCATCGAAATCTCATTAGTTCTTATCTTATCAGTAATATCTTCACCATTTAAGACAACAGACTTGCCATCCATCTTTAGATCAAAATCATTTTGAACCAAAGAAGAAACACTCTTTTCATCATCAAAAGACAAACCATTCTTCAAAACTGCGTAAGCTACAGAACGATACATAGCCCCAGTATCCAAATGAACATAAGAAAGCTTCTCTGCCACCAAGTCCGCAATAGTACTCTTACCAGCACCACTTGGACCATCAATCGCTATATTAATTTTCATACTCTATAGAATACCCTTTGCCAACAACAAGAAATAAACAATAACACCAACAATAATCAAGAAAATTACTAGAAGAACAATCAACACAACATTCAAAACCTTATTAGGCTTATCATCATCATAGTAATAATCCTCATCATCTTCTTCAGCAATCTCATTCTTCTTAAAAGACAATGTAGCAGTAGTGCTTAAATCCTTAGTAAAAGTCTCATCAAGTGTCTTAATCTCAACAGGACTCTCCTCTAAAGTCTTAGTCAAAACTGGATGTGTTAATGTATCGGCCAACTTCTCAGCAGCCTTTTCACGCTTTGCATCAATCGGATCAACTTCAACAGTATTATCTAAAACCTCATCCAAGCTAACTGTAGGACCAGTAACAGGCTCCAAATTAATCTCACTTAAAACCTTATCAATCTCTAAAGTTACAGTATTAGAGAAATCATCATCCTCTTCATCATCATTAAAGCCACCGTGTCTAACATCTTCAATTAAACTATTAAGATTCTCATCAACAGTCAAACGACCAGCCTGTGTATTATAATCAGCAACCTCTTCCAAAGTCTTATCCAACAAGCTATTAACATCCACATCACTAGGCTCAACACTTGGTTCTTCAACAACTGGTTCATCAACCTTTGAAGCATCAGCCTCAGGAAGTGCGACATTTTCACTTGCTATTGGTTGTTCAACTAATTCAGGAGCCTCTTCAACACTTGGCTTCTCAACCAATTCATCAACCTCAAGAATATCTAAATCAGGTAATACAATCTCAGACTCAACACTTGGTACTTCATCAACAATTTCATTTACCTCAGGAATATCCAAATTAGGTAATGCGATTTCTTCTTCAACAACAAGTCCATCAATCAATGTATCAAGATTAGTAAGCTCTTTAAGCTCAGGCTCAACAATTACTTCCTCTTCTTCCTTAACTGGTTCTACAGGACCATTAAGTTCCAGAATCTCTTTCTTTAACAATTCTGCAATATCTGCATAATCTTGTTCAATATAGTTATAAGGTTCTTCAATTCTTTCAGGAACAATAATCTCAGGCTCAACAATTACTTCCTCTTCTTCCTTTACTGGTTCTACAGGACCATTAAGTTCAAGAACCTCTTTCTTCAATAGTTCTGCAATATCTGCATAATCTTGTTCAATATAGTTATAAGGTTCTTCAATTCTTTCAGGAACGACAATTGGTTCTTCCTCAGTAACAAGTTCAACCTCAACCTCAGGCTCAACCTTTTCCTCAATCTCTCCAATAACTTCAGTTAACTCATCTAATGTTTGATCAATCAAACTATTAGTATTTTCTACTTCAACAGGTTTTACTTCTTCAACTACAGGCTCTTTTTCCTCTACCTTATTATCATTATTATCGCTATTATCAATAATCTCTACATTCTGCTTAACAATTTTATCAATAGCCTCATTAATACTATCCAAGTTAAAGTCCGCAAAGAAATCATTCTCTACCTTCTTTTCTTCTTCCTTAACTTCTTCCTTTACTTCATTAAACGTAGGAAGTGGTTCAACCTTAATATCATACTCTTCCTTCTTCTCTACATTCTCGGAAGCACTTTGTAAAGAATTTAATTTATCTTGATATTTATTTAAGTCATTATTAACAGTTGTTTGTTCACTGCTATTTGCCAACTCCTCTCTTAAAGCTGCAAATTTCTGTGTACGTGTAAGTCTAGCCATAATAAAACCTCCGAATATATTCGCCATTTAATTATAACAAACAAGCTAATATTTGCACAAATTAAAGGCT
>CAKUTY010000074.1 GCA_934692455.1 uncultured Erysipelotrichaceae bacterium | reverse complement strand
TGTTTACTATGTGGATGACAAAACACAAATAGTGTTCTAACAATTGAAAAAGTTGGTGAAGTAGTAGTTTTGCAAGACAATCTTCTTTATGTTAGTCCTTCTGATAAATTAGGAAGCTATGATTTTGAATTAGATGATAAAAGTCTTATAGAAGGATACAAAATTGGTGACATCGTCAAAATTAAATTCTATGCAGAGGAAAAAGAAGATAAAACAGGTAAAAAATATAATATCTATCATTTAGTCTCGATAGAACCAGCTAGTGGCTTCTATGAAGAAGGAATCACTTTAAATGATCTTATCGACTTTGATGTTAATGAGATTCTTGTGCAATACGATAATAACGACTATCTTATTAGCATCTATGATGACGGTGCAAAAGAATTGTTGTCAAAATGGTCTGATATCAAGTTTTATAAGGATTATATTCCTGTTGCTGGTGCAGGCTGTATTCCATTTGATTTTGAAATTAAAGGTGATAATAAATCAATCATCATACAAGATAGAGAATACATTGAAATTACTATAGATGGAGAAACTAATAAATATGCATATCACCGCGTAGATGGTTATCTTACTTTTAGCGATATCTTCGAAGAATTCTATGAATCTAACTAAATACAGCTTAAAAACCACAGAAGTATAAAATCTGTGGTTTTAATATCCTCTTTTTTTATCTACAATATTCTCCAATTCTTCATTATTTAAATAATGAACTAGGTTTCTATAGAAGATATCCTCGACATTATGAATGCTTATGTCCGATGTAGGACCACCAGTAATATGAGGAGTTATATAAACATTATCTAGTTTCCATAGTTCACTAGTCTTTGGTAGTGGTTCTACTTCGCATACATCTAAATAAACTGAATCTAAATAATGATCATTCATTATTTTTACAAGATCATCTTCTACAATTAAAGTGCCTCTACCTAGATTCATTAAGATAGCACCTTCTTTAATCTTATGAAGTTTAGCATAATCAAACATATGATATGTCTCTTTTGTTTCCGGTAGCGTTATCGCAACCACATCAGCAATAGCCAGAGCCTTATCCATATCTTTGGTTGTATATAACATCTCTACATAATCAGGTTTTTCATGAATACTTCTATTAACACCATAGACCTTAGCACCCAATGAATGCATAAGCTTAGCATATCTTTTGCCAATGCTACCCATACCAACACAGACAATATTCAAATCTTTAATTGATTTAACTTTGCCTAAGCTTTTCCAAACTCCTTCTAATTGCTGATTATAATAGCCATAGAGTTTCTTTGTGATTGCTAGGGTAATACCAAGCATATATTCACAAATTGCCTCATCATAAGCGCCAGAAGCGTTTGTAAGGACAATTGAGTCATCTATATCACAATAATTATTAGCACCAGCACTAGCAAGCTGTAACCACTTAATATGACTATTCTTTAAATGTTCAGGATTAGGATTGCCAAAAACAACATTGGCATTATCAATATCATCTTTTGTATAGTTAGTATTAAAAACACATTCAATACCAGTATCCTTAAACTTTTGTTTATATTCTTCACTTATTGGCCAAGTAAACAAAGCTCTCATATTTCTCCTTTAAAAAAGGTGACATCGTCACCTTACTTATTATAATTCACTTAAAGCTTCCTCATCAGCAATTAGGATGCAATTAGGATGGAACTTCAAGATTGAAGCTGGAACACTTGGCTTAACCTCACCAGTTAATAATTCCTTAATGATAGGAGCCTTAGCCTTACCACTAGCTAGAATTAATACTGACTTAGCAGCCATGATTTCACCAACACCCATAGTATAGGCAAACTTTGGAACATCTTCGATATTTTCAAATAATCTACTATTAGCCTTGATTGTACTTTCAGTTAATTCAACCTTATGAGTCTTATAAGAAAATACTTCATCTGGTTCATTGAAACCAATATGACCATTATTACCAATACCTAATAATTGTAAATCAACACCACCCATAGATTCGATAACTTGATGATATCTATTACATTCTTTTTCTGCATCAGTCTCTTTTCCACAAGGAACATTTGTATTATCCTTATTGATATTTACATGATCAAATAAGTTGTGATTCATGAAATATCTATAGCTTTGATCATTATCACCATCTAATCCTACATATTCATCTAGATTAACTGTCTTGATATTAGAGAAATCGATATCACCATTATTGAACTTTTCAATTAATAGCTTATAAGTACCAATAGGTGTAGAACCTGTAGCTAAACCTAAAACTGAATCTTCTTTTAAAGTGATTTGACTAGCGATGATATTAGCAGCTTTTCTTGACATATCATCATAATTTGTTGCCTTAATTAATTTGAACATTTTCTCTCCTTTATACATACATAATGCATACCAATTATAGCACAGACATTTAGTAGCTTGGCTGTATCTTGCCATCTAGAACTTGCTTCTGAATATTTAAAATCTCATCCTTATCAACCAATTCATTAATCAACACATGAAGCTCTTTTCTATTACTATCAACAATCAAAACAGCATTGGTACTATCAAGATCAGTATCAAATGGATTACACTTTATATTTAATGCTTGCTTATTAGTCTCTCCCAAACACATGACAGTCGCATCAATACTTCCATCCATTATCTTTTCAAACATTCTTAAATATTGAACTTCAACAAATTCAACGTTTTTACCCCCGCAAAGTTTCTCAGTCAATATTGTTTGGTCAATAGAACTTTTATCAACGCCAATTCTCATTCCATCTCTAATTTCTGTTTCATTATTATCATGAAACATTACCACATGTTGTTTGGTATATGAAAAAGGACCAAAATCAATCAAAATATCAACATCATCATGCTTTTTTAAATATTCCTTAGCAGCCATCTTAGAAACAATCGCAAAATCATAACGACCACTAGTTAACATTTCAATCCTATTCTTAGAACCCCTCATATAAGCCAGATTAACAGGTATATCATCAGAATTTTTCATTTGACTTATTAAACCAGAAGCCAAACCCTCAAAACGCTTAGTATAAGGCAAAGGCATAGCCCCAAATAAATATTGAACACCAATTAGATGCAACAGTTTCTTAACATCCTTATTCACAAGATAAGAACCCATATGGCCCCTAGAAACAACCTCAACAGCACCCGTTTTAATCAAAGTCTTTAACGCATTGTGTGTAGTACCAATCGGAATATCATTTTCCACAGACAACTCACTAACAGTCGGAAGACGACCACCTAAAGGAATTCCTATCACAATTCTTGCCATTTTGATACAAGCTAACCCATTCTTGCTCATTAATTCTTGATTTACATCCATATTTTTTACCCCTACTTGCTTGCAATATTTTAGATTAATACCTAGGTTTAATTTTACCTTCAACCACTTGTTTTTGAATCTCGATAATCTCTTTTTTATCTATTAAATCCCTTATGATTTCAGCGACTTCCATTTTTTCGCTATCAACAATCAAAACTGCACATGACCCATCAACAGGAATATCATCATAAATAATACTATCATCATATATTAAAGCAGCATCAATATTTCCTAACTTCAATTCATCATCCATTCTTGAAGATAATATTTCTATATACTCAACCTTCTTTTTTCTACATAAATCCTTAGATAACTTTATTTGATCGATAGAACAAGGATCAACGCCAATTCTCATGCCATCTTTTATTTCATTAATACTTGCATTATGAAACTTTAAAGAATAATTTTGAGTATAAGAAAAAATCCCAAAATTCAAAACAATATCGATACCGCCATTTTTCTTAATATACTCATTAGCAGCCATCTTAGAAACAATCACAAAATCATAACGGCCATTAATAAGCATCTCAATACGAGTCTTAGAACCCCTCATATAAGCCAAATTAATAGGAACCCCATACTCATTAGTCATTTGACTTGTTATACCCGAAGCCAAACCCTTAAAATATTTATTTTCTGTTACAGGCATTGCCCCAAAAATATATTGAACACCAATTATACTTAATAGCTTCTTCACATTCTTTTCAACAAGAAAAGAACCCATATGACCCCTTGGAATAACCTTAATAGCGTCATATTCTATCAGTGTTCTTAATGCATTATGGGTAGTCCCTACTGGAATACAATTAGAATTAGCTAGTTCGCTGACTGTTGGCATACGAGCTCCAATTGGAACCTTTATCAAGCTTTTTGCCATCTTAACGCAAGCTAACCCATTCTTACCCATTATTTTTTGATTGATATCCATAACCATATTTTACCAAATAAAAATGGTTCATCAGAGCCATTTATTTTTTCTTATTCTTCTTATCAACCTCTACATGCTCATAGTTTAGGCCAAATAACTTATAAGTTAACCATAAACCAACCTTCTCAGAAACAGTAGACAAACCAAAAGCCAATAAAATTGTCAACGCAACAATCATAGCCGTTGACTTAGTAACCGCAAAAATCATTGTCACAAAAACAAAAGAAACAAGCACAATAAAAATATAACGCAAAACGGTATACTTAGTCTTAGTCTTCTTATCCAAATCCATCTTACCCTGACAATGAGGACAAGTAACCTGTTCGCTTAAATTTTTTGAATTGACATCAATCTTATGACCACATCTATAACACTTAACTTCATTCTTCATAATTTATAATCTCCTATAAAACATTATAAAAGAAAATTCCACCTAAGTGGAACTTCTTTTTATATAAACGAAAGGGAGACACAAAGTATTTAATTACTTTGTACCCTAATGATAACTTTCAAATGTGAAAGCTGTGTGTATACATTATGTAAAATTGTGTGATTATTTCTTATGACGCAAGTTTTGGAAAACTTCTGCCTTATTTTCTAAGATTTCACTATACTTAGTCAAAGTATCCTTTAAAGACATATTCTCAATTTTAACTTGATTGAAGAAAGGAAGCTTCTTTTCAGCCTCAATACGCTTTTGAGCAAGTAAATCCTTAAGTTCTTCATACTTAACGACAATACCATGTACATCACCAAAGTGCTTAATATCAATAGCTTCTTTTGTAGAAACATAATTATCAATCAAGAAGACGCCATAGAACAAGCCGATAAAGAATGAGAAAGCCAAGTTATTTGTCAGCCAAACAATACCATCAATCGCAATTGGATGAATTACTAAATAATAAACAGCGCCTATCGCACCCCAAAAGAAAGAGAACAATGGACAAATAACACCCATGACATTACCCCATCTTTTACGATAATCCCAAAGACGCATATTCATAACTTTCAACAAGAAAACACCACCCACAAACTCAATAAGTGTCATTGCGATTGTAATACCGATAATAATTACTATAGCTGGCGGATTATCCAAATACGCATCTACTGTATAAGTAATACAAAACATCGTTGTAAGACCCACACCATAGATTGGAAGATAAGGACCCTTACAAAAACCTGGGTTAATAAAATACTTACCACGAGGGCCTGAATGACTAATTAGATTTCTAAAAAAGAATTCAAGTATATAGCCAAGTAAGGCTCCCGCAAAAAATAAAAACGCTAAAATTAATGGAATATTCATAAAATCATATTATCACGATTTTGCCCAAAATAAAGCTGTATCAATCGCTTTCTTCCAGCCCTTAATCTTTGTATCCCTAACTTCCTTAGTCATTGTACTAGAGAAACTCTTATCAATTGACCAATTATACTTGATCTCATCTTCATCCTTATAAAAGCCAACAGCTAAACCAGCTAAATAAGCAGCGCCCAAAGCCGTAGTCTCAGTCACCATAGGACGATATACCTTGGCATTTAATAAATCAGCTTGAAATTGCATCAAAAGATTATTAGCACTAGCACCACCGTCAACCTTAAGTTCTCTAACCACTACACCAGCATCCTCTTCCATAGCCTTAACAATATCATATGTTTCATAAGCTATAGATTCTAAAGTAGCTCTAACCAAATGATTCTTATTAAAACCACGAGTAATACCTACAATTGTACCCCTAGCATGTTGTGACCAATATGGGGCACCAAGCCCTGTAAAAGCAGGAACCACATAAGCACCTTCAGTATCACTTACTTCACTTGCTAAAACTTCACTCTCTCTAGCAAAATTAATTATCTTCATTTCATCTCTTAACCACTGAATAACAGCGCCACCAATAAAAATTGAACCCTCTAGAGCATATTGAATCTTACCATTAGCACTAGCCGCAATCGTAGTTACCAAACCATTATTTGATCTTACCAAGTCAGTACCTGTATTCATCAACAAGAAACAACCAGTACCATAGGTATTCTTCATTTCACCCTTATTAAAACAGCATTGTCCAAATAAAGCACATTGTTGATCACCTGCTGCTCCACTTATCTTTATTGGTGCCTTAAACATCTCAGGAACTGTCTCACCATAAACATAACTAGATGGCTTAACATCAGGCAATAAAGACTCTGGAATATCTAATAACTCTAACAACTCTTTATCCCACTCTAATGTATTGATATTAAACAACATTGTTCTAGAAGCGTTAGTATAGTCGGTAACATGTACCTTACCACCTGTTAGATTATAAATTAACCAAGTATCGATAGTACCAAAATAAAGTTCACCCCTATTAGCCCTATCTCTTACCCCTTCTACATTATCTAAAATCCACTTAATCTTACTACCAGAGAAATAAGCATCAGG
>CAKUTY010000073.1 GCA_934692455.1 uncultured Erysipelotrichaceae bacterium | reverse complement strand
TATACATTTACTTCAATATCTTTTCTAACGCATAAGCTATGCCATCATGATCATTATCACCACAAATCATATCGGCAGCTTCCTTGGCTTTATCTTGGCCATTAGCCATACATACACCAAGACCACAATTCTTAAGCATCGTAATATCATTCTCTGCATCACCAAAGGCACAAATTTCATCAATATTTAGACCCAACTTATCACAAAGAACCGTCTTAATAACGTTACCCTTGTCAATACCCTTATTAGTAAATTCATAGAAGAAATCAGCAGAGAACACTGAACACAAATCATCAAAACCTTCACTTAACTTATCTTGATTAGCTCTTAAATATTCAGGATCTCCATAAGTTAATACCTTAGGTGTATCGTGGTCTAAATAGCTTGCTAAATCTTCCACTTCGCTAATAAGCAAATTATTCATTCTAGTCTCATACTTAAGCACATTAAAAGGCTTATCACGATAAGTAATTGTATTTTTGAAACAATCCTCACAAATAACATGATTATCTTCTTCTAAAACATAAACAAGCTTATCAAACTTAGACAAGTGCTTAATTAAATCTTTAGTTCTATCCTTATTCAAATAATTTCTAAAATATTCATGCTTACCATCAGCACTACTAACCCTAGCCCCATTATAAGAAATAAGCAAACCATCATACTTATCAAGCTCTAACTCTTTCACAAACTTACTTAAACCAAAAGTAGCTCTACCGCTTGCTAAACAAACCCTAACACCATTTTCTTGTGCTTTTAAGATAGCTTCTTTAGTTAACGGTGTAATAATCTTTTCAGAATTGGTAAGTGTACCATCTATATCAAATATCAATGTTTTAATCATTGCTCCATTATAGCAGTTAAAACGGTTGTTTAAACAACATAATATTAAAAGAGGTACTAAGACCTCTTCTAACTATTTATCCTTATTCTTTTCTTTTAAACAATAAGCACCAATGCCCAGCCATACAACAGCTAAAGTAATTAGTAATACCTTAGAACCTGTAGGCAAAGGACCCAAATCAGCACTCAAATTACCTATTTGATCCAAACGATACAAAGACCTTACATCCTCAAACAACTGATCAATAAAGTCACCGTTTACATCCTTACCTCTTCTAGCACCCTTTACCGTTTCCTCAATCAATTGACCAGCCGCATTTCTCAAAGAAGCCGAACCATTAAAGACACTAGTAGTAAAAGTATTATCGATATTATCAATCAACAACTTAACAACATCAATCTTAATACTATAATGCTCAAGATTATCTTCGCCACCTCTACTCAAGTAATCCTGATAAGTAGGATCATCAATCGCCTTAGTAGTAACTGGAATATAACCTTCTGTCTCACTATAACTAATTTGAATATCATTACTCAACAAATATTGGGCAAAAATCCAAGAAGCCAACACCTCATTAGAATCAGCCTTATTAAAGATACAAATAGAAGGACCCTGAGAAATCATCGTAGGATTATCCGCGTCTTCTTGAGGAACCTCTCTTACAACTGTTTCAAACTTAACAAGCTTCTCCTCAGGAATATCAACCAAAGGCGCATCACTTCCCATCCAAGTAGCCCCAGCCGTTGAATCCACCGCAAAGATACATTGACCCGCATTCAAGAAATTAGCTGGATAACTAGAAATCTTAAAAGTAGAGAAAGCCCTAGACTCTGCGTGCTTAGCAATCTCTAACAACAATTCCTTAGTAGTATCATTGAAAATCTCGATATTACCATTATCATCAGAATAGCCGGCACCACTTTGTCTTAAAAGCTGAATCATCATATTATCAGTAGACTTATAGATAAAAGGAATCATCGTCTTTTGACCATTAACCAAGAAATTACCATCCTCATCCTTAGCCATAGCCTTCTCACTAACCTCAAAAATGAAATCCCAAGTCACCACATCAGGAATTTCATAACCAAGCTTTTCCACAAAATCCTTATTAATATATAAAGCCTCTGTAGACCTCATAAAAGGCAAGGCATACTGATGACCATCGATTACTCCCTCATTCAAGAACTTAGAAACAATCTCATCCTTACTTGGACCATCAAACTTTATCTCACTACCACCAAAACCATACTTTGCATCATCCATTAGTTCATCTAGTGGCACAACAACATTATTACCAGTCAAATAAGTCGCAATATGATCAGGATAAGTAATACATACATTAGGAGTAGTATTAGTAGAAATATTAGTAATAACATCATTATAGATTTGACCATAATCAGTATATAAAGATAAATTAACCTTAATATTTGGATAAATAGCCTCAAAATCACTAATAGCCTTCTTATAAATAGCTACCTGATTCTTATTACTATCATTCTTCGCCCAAAAAGTAATCTCATAAGTCTTAGTAGAATCAAAGTCAGATGGTACTGTAAAACCCGTTGTTTTAGCTTGACCATGACAAGCTGTTAAACAAAATAACACTAGAAGTAAACAAATAAACTTTCTCATCCTTTTGTACCTCCTCTTGAAACGCCCTCCATAATCTTCTTATGGAAAATCAAGAATAAGACAATCAAAGGAATTGAAATAAGTACAACCGCCGCCATCATTGCTGGCACATTCTCTCTACCAAAACCACTCTCTCTAATTGTCTGAATACCATTAGAAACAAGGAAATACATCTCATTATCCGTAATAAGTCTTGGCCATACATATGCATTCCAACACTCAATAACCTTAAGAATGATAACTGTCACAATAGTAGGCTTACAAATAGGAATCATAACCTTAAACAAATACTTCAAATCACTAGTACCATCAACCTTAGCAGCCTTATATAAAGAATCCGGAATCTGTTGGAAATTTTCCTTCAACAAATAGATATAAAAGACACTAGTAACACTTGGAAGAATCAAACCGGTAAAAGTGTTTCTCAAACCCAAATTTGTAATCGTCACAAAATTTGTGATAATAACAAGTTCATTTGGAATCATCATCAAAGAAAGAAAAGCCGTAAAAGTAAAATTCTTACCCTTAAAATCCAAACGTGCAAATGCATATGCCGCAAGTACTACCACAATCAACATTAATGCCGTAGTAACCACTGTAAAAATCAAAGTATTCAAGAAATATCTTGCCAAAGGAACCGCTGTAAAAGCCTGCGTGTAATTCTCAAGTGTTGGATTAGACACAAAGAACTTTGGAATATATTCGCCATTATAAGTACCATAACTCTTCAAAGAAGTGAGAATCATCCAATAGAAAGGAAACAATACGATAATAGCCCAAACACCCAAAAAGATATAAATTATAGTCTTCAAAAGACCATCCTTAAACTTAGCCTTCTTATAATCCACACTATTCATAATTAACCTTCTTTGAAGTCAACAAATTAATCACTGTAATCGTCAATACTATTACAAACAAAACAATCGCAGCCGCACTCGCAAAAGATGGATAACCACCAGAAGAACCATACAACATATCATAGATATAACCTACGATCGTATTCATACCAGCCGCATTCAAATCCGTACCAAATATCGCAACTACATCACTATAAGCCTTAAAAGCTCCAATAAAACCCGTGATAATCAAATAGAAAATCATTGGTGAAATCATCGGAAGTGTAATCTTTGTAAAAATTCTAAACTTAGAAGTACCATCAATTCTTGCCGCCTTATATAAGTCCTGATTAACACTAGCTAGGGCACTTGTAAGAATCAAAATCTTAAAAGGTAAAACTACCCAAATAGTATAGAAACACAAGACAAACATCTTAGCCCAATACGGTCCATCGATAAAGTCAATAGAACTATAACCTAATGAATTAATAAGCACATTGACTAAGCCATCAGAATAAGCTGTCTTCTTAAACAAAATCATAAACACCAAACCAACTGCCAAAGTATTTGTAACATATGGCAAGAAATAAATAGTCTGGAATAAATCCTTTAACTTCTTAATTGAATTCAATGCCAAAGACACCAACAACGCAAAGCCAGTTGACAAAGGTACTGTAATAATAACCAAAATAAATGTATTTTTTAACGCCTGTAAAAAATAAGGATCACGAAGCACATATTGATAGTTATAAGCGCCTACTCCCTTATAAGTACCAGAGGCAAAGTTATAGGCCTCCTCAAAGGAATAAACGAAAACATCAATAAGTGGATATACCATAAAAACGCCAAGAAAAACCAAAGCCGGCAACAAGTATAACCACGCTTTATAATTGTTTTTCTTAAACATCTAAACGCTCTTCACTTTCTTTATCAAAGACATAAATCTTACTAGGCTTAATCTCAAACTTAACCGTCTTTGAATCTTCATTAACTACAGTATCACTTGGAATAATAGCCCTAACATCCTTATCAGAAACACAATGTTCATTATAAGAAATCACACTGTGATCTCTTCCCATAACATCCCTTCTAATAAAACCACAAGTTAAGACACCACTCTCGCTTACTACTAACCCTTCTGGTCTAATACCAACATAAACATCTCTATCACTAGACTTAAATTCCATAATCTTATCATCACCGATATATAGATAATTATTCTTTACTTTTCCACCAAAGACATTAATAGCAGGAGTACCCAAAAACTTAGACACAAACAAGTTACAAGGATTATCATAAACATCCTGTGGCTTACCAATCTGTTGCACAACACCAAGCTTCATAACCACAATCACATCAGAAATAGACATAGCCTCCTCCTGGTCATGAGTTACAAAAATCGTTGTAATACCAGTCTCCTTTTGAATACGTCTAATCTCCTCACGAGTCTGTAAACGAAGTCTAGCATCCAAGTTACTTAATGGTTCATCTAGTAACAACACATTAGGAAGCTTAACCAAAGCACGTGCAATTGCCACACGTTGTTGTTGACCACCAGACAATTGCTTAGGATAACGATCCATATACTCTTCAATCTGAACAAGCTTAGCAGCCTCAACAGCCTTACTTAACATTTGTTCCTTAGATAACTTATCCTTACCCTTTAAATTCTCAAGAGGGAAACAAATATTTTCCTTAACAGTCAAATGAGGATATAAGGCATAATTTTGGAAAACCATACCAACACCCCTATTCTCTGGAGGCATCTCAGTAACATCAACATCATCAAAATAAAGCTTACCTGAAGTAGCACCCTCTAAACCACAAATTAGATTTAAGCAAGTAGACTTACCGCAACCAGAAGGTCCCAACAAGCCAATCAACTTACCATCAGGAATCTCAAAACAGAAATCATTGACGGCCGTAACATCCTTACCACCCTTGGTATTAGCCTTAAACACCTTTGTCAAGTGATCAAACACAACTTTCATAACTACTCCTTATTGCCTAGCTTTAAATTCACAAGCTTCACAATACTTGTCAAAGCTTGCTTAGGCACAAACCTTGTAGCCACAGCAGCACTCTTATACAAGATACCATCAACACACAAACCACCACCAGCATCAACCTTACGCATACCAGAATCAGCTAATTGCTTAACATTTCTTGTGAAATACTTCTTCTTAACATTAGACATAGTCACATTAGCACGATTCCAGAAATTAGTATCAATAGGACCTGGACAAATAGTCGTAACCTTAACATTATATGGCTTCAATTCTTCTCTTAAAGCTAATGAGAAATTAAGGACAAAGGCCTTAGAAGCATAATACACAGCCATATAAGGACCTGACATAAAACCGGCAATAGATGCGATATTCACGATATGACCAAATTCCTTTTCCTTAAAGTAATTACCAAAATAATAAGCCAATGTCATAAGACCCTTATCATTTAAGTCAATCATCTTTTGAAACTTTTCAACATCGCCATCAAGGAACAAACCAAAATCACCAAAACCGGCATTATTCACAAAACAAGAAACATTTAAATTATTAGAAATAACATAATCATAGACAGCCTTAGCACCATCATTCTTAGACAAATCAGAAATCAAAGTTAAGATATTAACATTAAACTCCTCATTAATTTCTTCCTTAGCCTTCAACAACTTTTCCTCATTTGTTGCCACCAACAATAAATCAAAGTCTCTCTTGGCAAATCTCTTGGCAAATTCCTTACCAATGCCAGAACTTGCCCCCGTAATAACAACATAGCTCATAAATTATTCTCCTATCTTTGCGTATCGTCTTGCAATCCAGCTACATACACTATCCAAACCTGGATAGATTACTCTTTCTGAAATATTAATATAATCAAGCTTATCTCTTATTTCTAATTTATTTTCCTTAGGAATTATTATCTTATATAAAGAAGAATCCTCTTCAACTAAATCAGATATCAAAACTTTAGAATTAGAACAAATAGAGAATAAAGAATACTGATTAATCATTCTATTATCACCACTTGCAGGTTCAAAGAATAGAAAGAAAGGATCTGAACTTAAAGCTTCAAGTTCACCCAAATTCTTCGCATTCCTCTCTAACAAACTAACCGTAAAAGAACTCATATCTCTTTTAATTAATTCAGACTTCAAAGGTTCTGGCATCCTTTTTAAAGATTCATTAGTATCAATACAATAGATAGCACCATCCTTATCATAATCATTCAAATTAACAGTCACAAAATGAGCAGCTACCAAAGGCGAGTAAGTCCAATCTAATAATCTAGTAGGAAGACCAAAGTGTTGACCTGTTGCCAACATTTGCCAGAAAGAATTAATATCCTTTAGTTCATCAAAACCATAC
>CAKUTY010000072.1 GCA_934692455.1 uncultured Erysipelotrichaceae bacterium | reverse complement strand
CACTACTTGTACCTGCTTCAAATGACTTATCAACCTTATAGAACAAGCCCTTTGATACCACAATGCTAAATCTAACATCCAATGGCAAACGATCATTGATATCATACTTACCACCATTTGAATAAGAAGAAATCTCATAAGATACGATTTGGCCCTTTTCATATTTTTCTGAATAAACTGCAGAAGACTCTGACCAGTTACCCGCAAAGGCATCAATACCCTTTGAACGCTTTTCATTACACCAATCTTCTAATCTATTCGCATAGCCACCAACTGTTAATCTATCCTTCAAGCCTTCATCAGCCGCATAAAAGTACTTGCCTGCATTTAATGTAATTTGTACATCATCGCTACTTGAAATAGTTTGACCAGCTTTAACATTTGCAGATAATACATGACTATCACTATTTGAATACTTAGTAGTTACAGTTGGCACAATACCATTCTTAGCTGCCCAAGCTTCAATTTCTTCCTTATTCATCTTATAGATATCAGGAACCTTAACACCCTTGCCCTTAGAAACAGTAACAGTTAAAGTCTCATTTTGTTTCATAGTCTTATTAGCAGCCACAGATTGAGAAACAACTTTACCAGATTCAACCTTATCGTTATATACCTCAACCTTTTCTAAGTTAATCTTATTAGTCTTAGCCCAAGATTCTACTTCTGTATAGTACTTATCCTTAAAATCAGTAACAGTAACAGTACCTGCAGGTTGAGGTCCCTTAGATACTGAAATGTTCATAGTTGATGATCTTGTAAAATCAGCCTCATCAACACCCTTAACTTCATAACTGATTACCTTATCTTTTTCTACTGTTTCATTATAAGTAGTAGTAATCTTAGCCTTAGTTAATTTATTTTCTTTAATCCAAGATTCAATCTCTGGCTTAGTCATATTCTTAATATCAGGAACACTTACCTTTTCATCAGGATCAGCGCCCTTAGAAATAGTAAATGTAATCTTGGCATCATTTTTAACCTTCTTACCAGCTTCAATAGATTGATCAAGAATTACATCCTCATCATTATCAAAGTTGTATTCATCCTTGAACACAATACCGCTTGTTGTAATACCTTGTTGTTTTACCCAAGCTGCCACATCATTTTTGGTTTGACCCACAAAGTTTGGCATTTCAATCTTTGGCGCAAAAAACAAGAAATAAGATAGAACACCCAATACTGCAACAACTACTCCAGTGATAATAAATACCTTTGGATCAATTTGTTTCTTAGGCTTTTCAACCTTAACCCTAACTTCTTCCTTATAGCTATCAGGCTTTTTGCCATCGGAAGAAAATTGACTTAGAAAATCTTTTTCAGACATTTATATAATCCTCATCTTTCCTTAAACTTAATAAGACAATAAAAAATACAGACTGTCTTATCTGTATTAATTGTACTACACATCTGTATTATTTGTACTAGCAATTTAAATCTTTTTGAAAAATTACTTTGACAAACTCTTCGATCGCCGCAACCATCGAAACACCTAACAAAATCCAGGCATAAGGTTCTAAGCAATTAAAACTTATAACCAAAGGTAAAAAGTAAATCAAGACATTAGTAGTCTTATTTAGATAAGTATGATTAGAAACCAACTGTTTATGCTTAAAAGCGCCAAAAGAATAGATGATTATTCTAATTATTACAACCACCAACACAAAGTACCAAATATAAGTTGGTAAAAGTTCTAGAAGCCTTGGCATAATCTTAATAGCTAGGGCTGAGTAAAAGGTTAAATCACAAACACTATCTAATTTAGAACCAAATTCGCTGACCGAATTTAACTTACGAGCTAAGAAGCCATCGATACAGTCAGTAAAACCAGCGATGAAATAAATTATAAAGAATGATAAAGAAAAAGGTTTTAGAAACAAAATAATTAATGCTCCTAAAAGCCTTAATGATGTCACAATATTGGGAATAGTAATATATTCTTTCTTCATGACTTGATTATACACTTTTATCAGACACAAGTTGACAAACACAAGCTGAGCCAATAATTAAGATTGCCCCAATTACACTATATATATTCATAGGTTCACCAAGTAATAAGGCACCCGTCAACACTGACATAACTGGCTCTACATAACCGATAGTCGCAATATAGACAGGAGATAGTGTCTTAATAGCATCAAAATAAAGAATATAGGCAAAACCTGTATGCAAAGTACCAAGCATACCTAAGACTAAAATAGTCTTTAAATCAAATGATGTAGGAATTGACTTATTAATTAACGCAAAAGGCAATACGGTTAAAAAGCTAAAAGCCAACTGCATAAAAGTCTTATCATAAGGATCAATATCCTCTAGTTTCTTGTTAAAAAACACTAAAGCTACAAAACCAATTGAAGCTAATAGGCCATAGATTAATCCTGTAATATCAACATTACTCTCAGTAAAAATACCCGATAAACACAAGACGCCAATAAAGGAACATGCAATACATAGTCCTTGTTTAAAACTTATCTTTTCCTTTAAGAATAAAGCTGAAATCACAATTACACTAATCGGTGCTGTATAGTTACCAAGAGATGTTAAAGATACTGCATACTTATAGCCCATAAAAAGAAACATCTCGTTTAATCCCAAACTGATACCAGAAAGAATTAAAAATAAAATATTCTTTTTTATTCCTTCTAAATCAATCTTTTGTTTCCTAAAAAACATTATAAGTAGCACAAATAAAGAACCAAGGCCACCTCTTACAAGAACTGTGAATTCACCACTTACATCTATCAAAGATAGAAAGTAGCCCATGGTTCCATATAAAAATACTGAAATAAAATACTTAAAAGAATCACTCATCTAACAAACTAAAACCACATAGATCATCTACTGGTAATGAGAAACATACAGCACCAGCCTTAGTCTCAATACCACATTCTTCGATAATTGAAGACATAATCTGATTCTTATCCTTCTTACTAGTAACAATCAAAATGATTTCTTTCTCCGCTACTAATGATACACCTAAAAAATTATCTATTTCATTATTACCAGCACTCTTACCATGAATTAAAGTACCACCCTTGGCACCATTTTTCCTAGCACTTGTCATAATCGTATTAGAATAGCCACTATTGGCAATAGTTACAATCAATTCATATTTGTTATCTTTCATCGCATCTTTCCTTTCACTAATCTTTTGCCCCTGTAAACATAAATTAAGCTCTCGCTTACCTCCAAAAGAAGATAATGGACAAATAAACACCACACCATTGCCTGGTCTATCAATATCTAATCTATTAATTAAATTTCTCTTAACTTTCTTAAAGTTATCTACAGTCACAAAAGAAATAATTAAAGACTTCTTACTTTGTTGAAGACCAAGATAATCGATAATATCAAAAGAAGCCAAACCCTCGCATGAGGCAATATATGACCTCTCAATATGTAATTTTTTATATTGTTCTAAGAATTCGTTTCTTCGACTCTTATCACAAATTGTAAACATTAAATATACTTCCATAGGCTAAAACTCAATGATGTCCTTATCATCATAATTCTCAAACATTTCCAAAATCTTATTCTCAAAGACTTCACTCTTAACATGACTTTGTTTAAACTTATAAATCAAACCCAATAATTGAATCGTAATAAGTGGTGCCAAAGCAACCAAAGCTACTACACCAAACCCATATGAGGCGATATCCTTGCTCTGTAAGATACAAGCACCCTGTGCTAAAGGCAATAAGAAAGTAGCCGTCATCGGGCCTGAGGCAACACCACCCGAGTCAAACGCAATAGCTGTAAAGATATTTGGTACAAAGAATGTTAATACTAGGGCAATCAACAAACCAGGCACCATAATATACATAATAGAGAAATCAAAGATGATTCTTGTTAGTGATAGGCCGATCGCCAAAGAAACACCAATTGACAAAGAAAATAACATTACTCTTTCAGAAATAGCGCCCTCGGTAATTTGTTCAACCTGCTTAGTTAAAATAGCTACAGCTGGTTCTACTCTTACAATCAAGAAACCAATAATCATGCCAAAGGGAATAATTAAATATGAAGGCAACATACTGCCAATATAATTACCCATCGACACAAAACCTACATTAGCTCCACACATAAATAGGAACAATCCAATATATGTATACAACAAGCCCATGCCAATCTTAATATGTGTTTCCTTAGATACTTTCAAGAAAATAAAGTTATAAATCTCAAAAAACACCACAATTGGCAATAAAGCTACACCAATCTCTTTCATATAAGTAGGAAAAGCATGTAAGAAGATACTCTTAAGTTCATAAGTATCCATTGGATATAACGACTTTTCAATAGAAACATTCAAATCACCGCTAAAGAATAAGCTTAAAATCATAACCATTAAAATCGGTCCAATCGAACATAAGGCAACCAAACCAAAGCTATCATCTTCAGCTTTGTTATCACTTCTTACCGAACTAATACCTAAACCAAGCGCCATAATAAAAGGTACTGTCATTGGTCCTGTAGTTACACCACCTGAATCAAAGGCTACTGATAAGAATGATTTAGGAATAAAAGCTGATAAGATCAATACTATCGCATATAGTCCAATCAACATCTTAGATAGTGACCAAGCAAATAGAATTCTTAAAATAGCTAAGGCTAAAAAGAAACCCACACCAATAGCCACCGTTGCAATCAAAATACTATTTGGAATTGATGTAACCTGATGTGCTAATACTTGTAAATCAGGTTCTGATATTGTGATCATAAAACCTAACAAGAAGATAATGGGAACAATTAATCCTATCTTTTTAGTCTTAACTAAACTAGAGCCAACAAGCTCACCAATATGGCTCATAGACTTTTCAGCGCCTAGGTTAAAGAAAATCATACCCAGCATTACTAGCAATGAGCCAAACACAAACTGTAATAATAAGCCATTATTAATAGGTATGATAAACAATCCATTAAATAACACTAATAATAAAACAGGAAAAACCGCCACAAGTGACTCGTGGGATTTCTCCTGTAGATTTTCATTTAAAGTTTTTAAAAATATTTTCTTGCGATCTTTCAATAATCTACGTCTCCTTATTTTTTATCTTTTTCAATTAACTTCTTAATAGCCTCAACAGCAACACAAATTGCAGCTTCTGTATCATGACATTGAGGATTATCCAAACCAGCTAACGCTCTTTCTTGGTTAGCCACAGTTAAGAAACAGCTACCACATCTTACTTTTCTTGCTGAAGCGCAAATAAATAAGGCAGCAGATTCCATTTCACTTGCCAAAGTATGAAGCTTTTTCCAAGCATCCCACTTATTAATTAATTCATAACTTACAGGCATCTTCTCTGGTTCGTGTTGACCAAAGAAAGCATCCTTACACTCAACAACACCAACATGGTTTTTATAACCTAATTTGTTAGCGGCATTATATAAAGCATTAGTAATCTCAAAATCAGCTACAGCAGGGAACTCAATTGGTGCATATTCCTTAGAAGTGCCTTCCATTCTAATAGCACCACTTGCGATAACAACATCACCACCAACTACATCTAATTCGATACCACCACATGTACCAACTCTAATAAATGTATCTGCACCACATTTAATTAATTCTTCCATGGCAATAGAAGCACTAGGGCCTCCAATACCAGTAGAAGTTACAGATACCTTTTCACCATTTAAATAGCCAGTATATGTAATATATTCTCTTGAATCAGCAACTAACTTTGCATCATCAAAATGTTTTGCAATCTTTTCACAACGCTTAGGATCTCCTGGAAGAATAACATAACGCCCAACATCTCCCACTCCTACTGCTGTATGGTATTGTTTACCTGAACCTTCAGTATAGTCTATCATATTAAAATTCTCCTTGTTACTTTTATAATTTTACCTTTTTTCCTTTACATTTGAAAGTAAAAAATGCTAGAATGATTAGGCGCATAGGGGTGTGGTACAATGGTAGTATACCGGTCTCCAAAACCGTTGATGGGAGTTCGATCCTCTCCACCCCTGCCATTAATAGTTATTGAAAGCCTTTATTTATAAGGCTTTTTTTAATGTTTAAAGTGGCAGGGTTAGAGAGAACCTGCCACTTATTAATATGCATTTTTTTCGACAAAACCATTAATTTATTCAAAATTAGTGAATTTTCTTAATATATCGAAAATAAAGAAAAAAGGAAATTCGCAATGAACTTCCTTCAAAGAAATGCCGTGGGCTCCCCTCACCAATTATGGTGCATCCCACATGTCGTAATATATCAGCTTTCAAGGGAAAATTTAAGCCTCGCATTCCTTAATTTGATAATAGCATAAGTTTAATCCATTTTATTAATAACAGTCACAAAACCAAAGATATTGGCACCTACCACAAGATTACCACCTGCACCATATTCTTTAGCAGTGTTAGCTACATTATGGTAAATATTAACCATCATCTCTTTTAACTTAGCATCAGTCTTTTCAAATTCCCACTTAGTTCCTTCTTCATTTTGAACCATCTCAAAATAACTACAACCAACACCACCCGCATTAGCAGCTTTAGCTGGACCAAATAAGACATCATGTTCCTGTAGATAAACTGTTGCATCTAGAGTTGTAGGCATATTAGCACCCTCACTCACACATAGACAACCATTTTCCACTAAAGCCTTAGCACTATCTAAATCAATTTCGTTTTGAGTAGCACAAGGAAGACAAATATCACACTTAATCTTAAACAAATCACTAGAATTTGGATAATACTTAGCAGTATCAGAATACTTTAAGTAATTTTCAATTGATTGACGTTTTTCCTTAGCCTTTATCAATAACTTATAATCAATACCCTTTTCATCAACAATATAACCGTTTCTATCAGACATTCCAATAACAGTACCACCTAATTC
>CAKUTY010000071.1 GCA_934692455.1 uncultured Erysipelotrichaceae bacterium | reverse complement strand
TGTGCTAGAATTGTTGGGTATGGAAAAACAAATTAACTTAAAACATTCTTTATCTTTCTTCTTTCTTCATGCAATAACTTGCATTATCTATGGCTTTAGTGTTTATACCTTGAAGGAAAGAGGATTTAGTGCCTCTAATGCAGGATATTTCTTAGCTGCCTCATCTTTTATTGCGATATTCTTACAAATATTTCTAGCTGATATTTGTGATAAATCAAAGAAAATAAGTGTCTTTGAGATGAGTGTTATTTGTGCCTTATTAATCTTTATTTGTGCTGTATGTAATTATTTTATTGGCAGTGCTAATTCCTTGTTGGCAATCATCTTTATCATTGGTACTAGCTTATATATTGGTATAGAACCTTTAATTAATACTTTAAGTAGTAAGTTTCTATATTGTGGTATTAAGATAGACTTTGCCAAGGCTAGGGCCTGTGGTTCTATTTCTTATGCCATCTTTTGTTTCGTATTAGGCTATTTATCTAATCTATTTTCTTATAAGATAATTATTATCTTTTTTATCTTAATGTCACTAGGTCTATTGTGCGATTTATTACTTTTAAGAAAAGATTATCAAATAGTGAACAACAAGATTGTTGTTGCTAAACAAAAGATTTCATATAAAGAATTCATTAAGAATAATAAGTATTTTGTCTTATTAATTGTCTTCTTAAGTTTTATCTATTATGGCTATTTAATGTTAGATAATTTCATGATTCTGATTGTTGAAAATGTTGGTGGTAATAGTAATGACTTAGGCAGTATTTTAGGTGTTAAGGCTATTATTGAATACTTAGGTATTTTATTGATATATCCCTTCTTTATTAAAAGATTGAGTTTAAATAAAGTGTTGCTACTGGCTGCTTTCATGTTCTTGTCAAAGGCAATATTATTAGTATTAAGTGGTAATGTAACTTGTTTATATTTAACTCAAATTATTCAATGCCTTTCGTTTTCACTTATGATGCCGGGTGGTGTAGCCTTGGCTACTAAGGTATTAAAAGAAGATGAGATTACAAGAGGCCAGGCTTTCTTAACTCTAGCTTGTGTTTTTGGTTCCTTGTTTGGTTCATTAACAACAGGCTTTATCATCGATAATCTTGGTGTTAAGTATATGGAATATATGGCGGTTGTTGCAAGTCTAGTTGGTTTTCTTGGCTTTGTGGTATTAATAAATAAGGTGAACAAAAATGGATAAGTGTATTTATAGTAAATATTGTGGTGGCTGCTCAATGCAGGGTATTAGCTATCCTAAACAATTAGAGATGAAACAGGAACATGCTTCAAATTTATTAAAGAAGTTTGGCAAGGTAGAAGAGATTATAGGTTGCAAACATCCTACAAACTATCGTAATAAGGTTCAAGTGTCTTTTGGCTATGATGATAAGCGTCGTTTAATCTGTGGTAATTATGTAAGTTCTACTCATATGATCGTGCCTATTAAAGAATGTATGATTGTGGATGAAAGGGCTAATGAACTAATTGATTCAGTATTAAGAATTGCCACTAAATATAAGATTAGTGCTTTTGATGAATATTCATATAAGGGTTGTCTAAGACATCTTTTAATTAGAACTAGTAACCTAAATGAGGTGATGTTGGTTTTGGTTACTGGTAGTTTTAATATTAATAAGAAGGAACAATTTATTAGAGATATCTTAAAATATAATCCATATGTTACAACGATTGTTCAAAACTTTAATAATAAACATACTTCAATGATTCTTGGTGATAAGAATACTGTTTTGTATGGTAAGGGTTATATTAAGGATGAATTATGTGGTCTAGAATTTAAGATTAGTCCTTCTAGTTTCTATCAAATTAATAGATTTCAAACTGAAGTTTTATATAATACCGTATTATCATTAGCTGATTTTAAGGGCGATGAAACAATTATTGATGCTTATTGTGGTACTGGTACTATTGGCATGATAGCTTCTAAAAGTGTTAAGAGGGTGTTAGGCGTAGAACTTAATAGTTTTGCGATCAAGGATGCGATAAAAAATGCTAAGTATAATAAGATTGATAATATTGAGTTTGTTTGTGATGATGCGGGTCATTATATGGAAAATATGGCTAAGAATCATTTACATTTAGATGCTCTTATTATGGACCCACCAAGAAGTGGTGCTTCTGTCAAGTTTTTAAAGTCAGTATTAAGACTTAAACCTAAGAAGATTATTTATATTTCTTGTGGTATAGAATCTTTAAGAGATAACCTATCTTTTTTAACTAGGGATGCCTATAATGTCAATACTATTCAGCCGGTTGATATGTTCCCATATACTTCAGTTGGTCATGTTGAGAATATTGTGGTTTTGGAAAGAAAATAATATGCAAAGATTACTAAGTACACTTGGGGTAATAATCATCCTATTCATTTCTATTTATAATAAGTCTTTTGATAAGATTCCATCTAATATTCATTACATCTTATTTATCATTGGTGCTGTAATGATTGTAGCTGGTAATTTTAATAAACGTTAAGCCTGTAAAAGGGCTTTTTAATTTTATACTTACATGAAATTTTTAATTGGTGTAGAATATGTAAAGTTAAGATGAAAGGAGTTATTTTTTTAATGATAAAAGAGTTGTTAAAAAGCGTTCGTGAATACAAAAAACCAATGGTTCTTACTCCTATTTTGGTTATTGGTGAAGTAATCATGGAAGCTATAATCCCTTATACTATTGCCCTTTTAGTTAATGATATAAAGGCAGGATGTGGTGTTGATAGGATACTACATTATGGCTATATCTTATTAGCTATGGCAATGACTTCATTACTATTTGGCTATTTGGCTGGTAGAACTTGTGCTTTGGCTACTTCAGGTTTTGCGAAGAATCTAAGACATGATGTTTTCTACAACATTCAAGATTTTTCATTTAGTAATATTGATAAGTTCTCTAGTGCTTCTTTAGTTACTAGATTGACTACTGATATTCAAAATATTCAACAAGCTTTTATGATGCTTATAAGAATGGCTTTTAGAGCACCATTGAACTTACTTTTCTCATTCTTTATGGCCTATTACATGGGCGGTAAGATGGCAATTATTTTCTTGATTGTGATTCCTATTTTAGCTTTTGGTCTATCATTTATTATTAAGATTACTATGCCCTTATTTAGAAAGGGTTTCCCTAAGTTTGATGTTTTAAACAATTCAATTGAAGAAAATATCAAGGGCATTAGGGTAGTTAAGTCTTTTGTAAGAGAAGACTATGAACAAGAGAAGTTTAATACAGCTAGTAATGATATTAGAGATATTTTTACTAAGGCCGAAAGAATCTTAGCTTTCAATAATCCTTTGATGCAAATGTGTATGTATTCAACAATGTTGTTTGTCTTATATTTTGGTTCTAAGACTATTATTACTACAAATGGTGCAGCTTTGGATATTGGACAATTCTCAACTTTACTTACATATAGTTTCCAAATTCTTTCTTCTTTGATGATGTTGTCAATGTTATTTGTAATGTTGACTTTCTCACAAGAGAGTGCTGAAAGAGTTTGTGAAGTATTGAAGGAAAAATCTAATCTGGTATCACCTGAAAATGCCGTCACTATTGTAAAGGATGGTTCAATTGACTTTGATAATGTTCGTTTTAAGTATGCTAAGACAAGTGAACATGCAGTCTTAAAGGATATAGATGTTCATATTAAATCGGGTGAAACAATTGGCATTATCGGTGGTACTGGTAGTGCTAAGACCTCTTTAGTACAACTTATCCCAAGACTTTATGATGTAAGTGAGGGTAGTGTAAGAGTTGGCAAAAGAGATGTTAGAGACTATGATTTAACAGTGCTTAGAGATTCGGTAGCCATGGTACTTCAAAAGAACGTCTTGTTCTCGGGCACTATCGCGGACAATATCCGTTGGGGTGATAAGAATGCGTCAATGGATGAGATTAAGCATGTATGTCATTTAGCTTGTGCCGATGAATTTATTGATTTGATGCCAAAGGGCTATGATACTTATATTGAACAGGGTGGTACTAATGTTTCAGGTGGTCAGAAACAAAGACTTTGTATCGCTAGAGCTTTACTGAAGAAGCCTAAGATTTTAATCATGGATGATTCTACAAGCGCTGTGGATACTAAGACTGATGCCTTGATTAGAAAGGCAATGAAAGAGTATATTCCAGAGACTACAAAGATTATCATCGCTCAAAGAACTTCAAGTGTTGAGGATGCTGATCGTATTATTGTCATGGACAATGGTAAGATTAATGCCATTGGTACTAGTGAAGAACTTTTAAAGAATAATAAGATTTATCAAGAAGTTTATTATTCTCAAAATAAACAAGGTACTGAAAGGGGTGAAGAACATGAGTAAGAAGAAGAATCAGATTGCGACTGTTAAGCGCTTATTTAAGATGCTGTTTTCTTTCTATCCTAAGCTTTTACCACTAATCATTGTCTTGATTATTGTCAATGCGGTAATTAGTTCTATTCCTGCTATTTTCCAACAAAATGTAGTAGCTTTAATTCAAAACGCTTGGGAAAATAATTTGCCTTTTGAACAAATAAAACCAGATGTTGTTAGATTGATTGGTATTTTAGCTGCATTTTATTTAACTAGTTTGATTGCGGGTGTTGCTTACAATCAACTTATGGCTGTCTTTACTCAAGGTTCTTTAAGTAAGATTAGAATTAAGTTGTTTGATCATATGGAAACATTACCTATCAGATTCTTTGATACTCATCAAAGAGGCGATGTTATGTCTTACTATACAAATGATGTTGAGTCTTTAAGACAAATGATTTCTCAATCATTCCCACAGTTAATGATTTCGGCTGTTACTTTGACAACTATACTTTGTATTATGTTTTACTATAGTATCCCTATGGCTCTAGTTATTATCTTGGGTGCGATTCTTTCAATCTTTATTACTAAGAAGATTGGTGGTAAATCATCAAAGTATTTCGTTGCTCAACAAAAGAATGTTGCCAAGACTGAGGGTGTTATCGAAGAGATGATCAATGGTCAAAAGGTTATTAAGGTCTTTAATCATGAAGATGATACCAAGGCTGACTTTGATAAGGTAAACGATGAACTGTTTGAGGCAACATATTTAGCTAATAAGTATTCAAATACTTTAATGCCTATTTTAAATAATGTCTCTTATATTGTTTATGTTTTTGTGGCTGTTGCGGGCGGTTTCTTTATTGAAAAGGGTGCACCAAACTTCTCCATTTCAGGCCTACCATTCTCTATTGCGGTAGTGGTACCTTTCCTTGGCATGTCTCGTCAATTTGCAGGTAATATCCAACAAATATCTCCTCAAATTAATTCGATTGTCATGGGTTTAGCTGGTGCTAGACGTGTCTTTGAATTATTAGATGAAGAAAGTGAACAAGATGAGGGCTACGTAGAGCTTGTCAATGTTAAGAAGGTTAATGGTGAACTTGTTGAGTGTAAAGAAAAGACTAATATGTGGGCTTGGAAACATCCTCATGGTGACGGTACTTTGACTTATACTGAGCTTAAGGGGGATGTTAGATTTTTTGATGTGGATTTTGCCTATAATCCCGACAAACAGATTCTTCATAATGTTTCTTTATATGCCAAACCTGGTCAAAAGGTAGCTTTTGTAGGGGCTACTGGTGCTGGTAAGACTACTATTACTAATCTAATTAATAGATTCTATGATATTGCGGATGGCAAAATTAGATATGATGGTATCAATATCAATAAAATCAAGAAGACTGATTTACGTAAATCTTTAGGTATCGTATTACAGGATACCGTCTTATTCACGGATACTGTAATGGAAAATATCAGATATGGTAGACTTGATGCATCTGATGAAGAATGTATTGCGGCTGCTAAACTAGCAGGTGCTCATGAGTTTATTAAACATTTACCTGATGGTTATAACACAATGTTACATGGTGATGGTTCTAACTTGTCTCAGGGTCAATGTCAATTGTTGGCAATTGCTAGAGCGGCTGTAGCTGATCCTCCAGTTATGATTCTAGATGAGGCAACATCTTCTATTGATACAAGAACTGAAAGCTTAGTACAAAGCGGTATGGACAAGTTGATGCAAGGCCGTACTGTGTTTGTCATCGCTCATAGATTATCTACGGTTAAGAATTCTAATGTGATTATTGTCTTAGACCACGGTCGTATCATTGAAAGAGGAACTCATGAAGAGTTACTTGAAAAGAAGGGCCAATATTATCAGTTATATACTGGTGCCTTTGAACTAGAATAATGTATTTAAAAAGGATTATCTTATTTGGTAATCCTTTATTTTTCTATATTTGATTTATCTGCTTTCTTCCAATAATCCGCATGTGTTTCAAATGTACCTTGTCTATAGTCATTAAATCCATTATCAACTCCAGAACCAATTCTCGTGCTTCCATCAGAATACAAGAAGGAGGCATAGAAGTTCCAATCATTATTTGATTTGCCACGATAATCTAGGATGTTATTTTATCCAATTATTTTTTTAAACGTTCATAATTATGATCACCACTATGATAATCTTGACCATTAATTTTGACATTGCCATGTTTCTTATCGTAATGAATTAATAATATCATTTTATCGGGTTTGAAATGGTATAATTCGTTTATTGGGTGAATTATAATGAAAAAACATGTAAAGATTAAGACCGTAGGGATAATTTCGGTAAGTATTGTGGCTATTTTAGCTTGTTTTTGTATATTTTATGCTTTCTATGCCAATAGACAGTATGAAATATCAAGTGATGCAACATTAGACTATATTAGTGCTGAAAAGGCTATTAAGCGTTTTGAGATGGGTACTAATAAATTAAATAGGCAGGTGAGGCTAGCGGTTAGCTCGCTTGATCAAAAATATATTGATGAATATTTTATTGAGTATAGTGTGATTAATAATCGCCAAAAGGCTATTGATGAATTAGAAAAATTATCTAACGATTGTGATACAACATGTTCCCTAGATGATGCGATGGAATTATCTAATCGTTTGGTAGAGACTCAAAAGTATATTTTAAGGTTAATTGAGGAG
>CAKUTY010000070.1 GCA_934692455.1 uncultured Erysipelotrichaceae bacterium | reverse complement strand
ATTTAGTAATAAATGAACAGTCTCCACCTTACCAGCATTAATTGCATCGATTAAAGCAGTTCTACCCTCTTCATCCTTAACCTCTAAGTCAGCACCATTATCAATCAAATATTCAACAACATCAGTTCTGCCTTCATAACTAGCTCTGATTAATGCACTTCTTTGTTTATTATCTCTAGCATTAACATTAGCTCCAGCCTCAACTAGCATCTTAACGATAGCTAAATGGCCCTTCTTAGCAGCACCCATTAGGGCAGTCTTGTTTTCAACATCTCTACTTCTTACATCAGCACCCTTTTCAAGTAAGTAAGCAACCACATTATCATAACCTCTCTTACTTGCTCTAGCTAGTGCAGATCTACCTTCAGTGTTAGTAGTCTCAACGTCAGCACCCTCTTCCACCAACTTCTTGACTAAGTCTAGGTTCCCTTCCTTTACTGCAGCGTAGAAATTCTTGTTTAATTCTTGTGTCATTGTTTTATCCTCCTTTTGATAAAAAAAGTGAACGCAAGCGCACGTTCACTATAAAGAATTAATTTTACACAATACAACACCTGGGGCACTTACCCCAACTACTTTATTTAGTCCTTTTATTGCATTGTGTACTTTCATAATCTTTTACCTTGACTTCATTATAAGAAGTAAAAATCATAACTACAAGGATATTTCTTAAAATACTTTTCAAAAAATGTAACCGTTTTCATTTTTGACAAAAGAAATTAAAAATCTCTAGACAAACTAGAGATTATATGATTACATTTGTGGACCTAAATACTCACTATCGCCCAAACCCAAAATCATAATAAAGATTGGTTGGAAGAACAATAGGCCTAATCCAAAGGCTGTACCCTTGCCATATGCTCTTGCAAGCTTATTAGTAAATACAAGTTCTATACCAAATACAATAATTCCACACAATATCGCAAAGAAACTCTTTCTACCAGTTTCATCATTAGGTTTATTAAAGAAATTCAAAATGAAATAAGCCCAGAAAGCATATTGGTCCCATGCCATCTTAAACAATTGATACTCGTTAAACAAAGGAATAAAAGCCCACCATCCTGGCTTATTAGCCTTGGTAAACATCATATAAGAACCAACCGCATATAAAACATAATATAGAAGGCCCATCACAAGAACAGTTGCCGTACTTACAACCAAACCCAACGCACCAAGTAATGCATACATAACTAAAATATAGATAAATAACATAAGTATTACCTCCTTAAAAAGTATTATATACTAATAGATTTCTTTAATTAAAGTATTATACTCAGGCATATGTAAGCTTAAAATCTCATGAAACCTCTTGGAATGATTAGGAATAATAAAATGTAACATTTCATGCCACAACACCGCTTCTAAATACTTATCATCAAAATGAATAAGCTTCTCATTAATCGTAATCAAATTCTTCTTAGGATAATTAATACCCCAAGCTGACTTCAATATTCTAAATTTATAATCAGGATTTAAACGATAACCATAATCATTAATAATATCTAAATACTTGCCTTCTTTTTCCTTAATTAAAGACAATAACTTCTTAGAACCATCTTTATAAAAAGTCTTTAAAACCTCTTCCATATTTGTCTTACAAGAATAAATAGTTAACTCATCACCATTAACACTGACTCTACTTTTACCCTGTACAACATTTAAATGATATTTCTTGCCAAGATAATAGATATGATCATCAACAACAAGTTTTGAGTCGGATTTCTTCTCCATAGCCTTAAGAATCCATTCTTCCTTATTCTTAATAAACCTTAACACATCATCATTAGACACCCACTTAGGACAAGTAACTTCTAACACTTCGTTTCTTATCCTAAGATAAATATTCTTCATATTCTTACGAGTTACTTTTAACTCAAAATATCTTTCACCAACTTTAACCATATATCTATAATAGTATAAGAGGTGCGAATATGAACATAAGTCTTTTAGAACCAATCGGAATAAGTGAACAAGAAATAGAAAAATTAAGTAAACCCCTTATTGATATGGGACACAACTTCACTTACTACAACACAAAAACAACAGATATAAATGAACTAATCAAACGAAGCAAGGATCAAGATATTGTAATGATTGCCAACAATCCTTATCCTAAAGAAGTTATCCTACAAGCTAACAAATTAAAACTAATTTCGGTGGCTTTTGCAGGTATCGATCATGTAGATTTAAAGGCTTGTAAAGAAAGAAACATTGAAGTTTTAAACTGTCCTAATTATTCTAATGTTGCGGTTAGTGAACTAGTAATCGGTTTAACACTAAATCTATTAAGAAAGATCAATGAAGCTGACTTGGCAACTAGAAATTGCCAAACAAACGCTTCTTTAATTGGCGAAGGACTAGAAAACAAAACAGTAGGAATTATTGGTCTTGGTAAAATAGGGAACAAAGCAGCCAATCTTTTTAACGCCTTTGGCTGTAAAGTTTTAGGCTACCAAAGAAGCACTATTAATAATCCTAATGTTACTCAAGTAACAATAGATGAACTATTAGCACAAAGTGATATCATCTCTTTACATATCCCAAGTAATGAAGAAACATATCATTTTATCGATGAAGAAAAGATCAATAAGATGAAAAGAAATGCTATCTTAATTAACTGTGCAAGAGGTGCTGTAGTCGATAATATAGCCTTAGCTAAAGCCTTAAATGAAGAAAGAATAAAAGGAGCTGGTATTGATGTATTCGACTATGAATCACCTTTAAATGCTGATTACTCATTATTAAATGCCAAGAACACAATTCTTACGCCTCATGTAGCCTACTTTACTAAGGAAGCTATGATTAAAAGAGCTAATATTGAATTTAGTAATGTGATCAATTATCTAAAGAAACAATAGAAAACAAAAAAGAGTCCCATCAATTTGGAACCCTCTACATTTTTAATCATATGGGGCGATTGATGGGACTCGAACCCACGAATGCCAGAGCCACAATCTGGTGTGTTAACCAACTTCACCACAACCGCCACATGCTCATTTATAATACACTTTTATAATACAAATGTAAATAGGAAATTGCACAAAAGCTCAACACCCAACACAAAAAGCCTAAGCATTATAGTTAGACTTTTATATCAGACTTTGCATCCAAATTCTTAGCCTTAGAATGTTTTAAACCAAAATAACCAATAGCAGAAGTAGTCAAAGCACCAACACAATCAATAATCAAATCATCCATTGTATCTCTTAAAGCCTCTCTACCAATCAAATTGGTACCATCCTCAAGCCTAAACTTTTGCATATTCAAGTGTAAGATACCATCAAATGAAAACTCATAGATTTCCCATAAAACACCAATAGAAACCGCAAAACAGAAAGAGAACATCGCCACAAAGAATGGTGACAACTTCAATTCTTCATCATCTGCAGTCTTATTTAAAACATTGACAATATCAAAACCCAAAGAACCTAGCATACCCGCTGAGAAAGCATGTAACACTGTATCCCAATAAGTAAAACGATAATAGAAAGATCTAACCTCACCCAACACAATAGCTGCATATAAGAAAATCAAATATGCGATGATAGTGTTATTAGGAATAGTCACATTAAACTTTCGATTGATGAAACTTGGAAGATTCATGGCAAAAATGCCAAGAATACATTGCAACAACATCAACACATAATCACTCTTTTGTCTAAATAATGTATCAACTTCCTCACTAGGTGCATAGACAATCATACAAATTGAATAGATGATTGAAAGAATAAAGCCTAATAAGACAAAGTAGTAAAGATTCTTACCCTTCTTAATTTTCTTCATAAATTGAATAATACTCCTCTATATAATCCTCTAACTGATCCTTTTCTTCCTCGGTCATAGTACATTTATCAGCATCGTGTCCATCAACAGTACCTACATGATAATAAACTATTTCACCGTTTCTTACAAACATCAGCGTTGGAACATAGACTTTCTTATCCTCGCCCAAGAAATCATAAACATAATCATATAAAGCTTTAAACTCAGGATAATTAAATTCACCATCATCATTTGTATAACGATAATCATGATCTCTTTCACCATCTGGTCTAACATTAAAAGAATATGTCATATTTAATAATCTTTGATCATCCTCAACTACATCAGACACAACAGGACCAAGTTCCTTACACCAAGGACACTTATCAAAATACATATACAAGACAAAACTTTCCTTATTATCAATTTTCTTATAAAGCTCATCTAAAGTAATTTGATTCTTCGCAATCAAATAATCAACACTTGTATCATCATCACAATCCGAATCTAAACTACAGGCATTATTACCACCGCCCACATTATCATCATCTTCAACATCTTGTTTACAAGCAGTCAAACTAAACAACAATATTAGCACCAAAAATAACTTATTCATCTTGCCTCCTTTATTCTAGCTGGAATACCAACCGCAACATGATTATTTGGAACATCCTGCAAGACTATCGCATTAGCCCCAACCTTCACATTATCACCAAGCTCTATATTACCTAAAACCTTAGCACCAGCACCAATCTCTACATTATTGCCGATTGTAGGATGACGCTTACCAACAGAATTACCTCTGCCTCCAAGTGTAACTCCATGATACATTTTAACATCATCTTTAATAATTGTCGTTTCCCCAATTACCACACCCATTCCATGGTCTATAAACAAGCCCCTACCTATAGTAGCCCCAGGGTGAATCTCAATACCTGTAAAAAACCTAGTAATTTGTGAAATCAGTCTAGCTAAGAAGTATAAATGAAGATTATTTAAGAAATGAGCAATCCTATAAAAGAAGATGGCATGAATCGAAGGATACAACAAAATTATCGAAAGTGTATTCCTAGCAGCAGGATCGCTTTTCTTAATATTCTCTACTTGTCTTTTAATATCCGTAAAAATCATCTTAATCAAACAAATTTAGTGATAAATAACGATTACCGCCATCAGGTAAAATTACCACTATATTCTTTCCCCTATTCTCTTCTTCCTTAGCTAATAAACTAGCCGCATATAAAGCCGCACCACTTGATACACCCACAAAGATTCCCTCTAGTTTAGCCAAATTCTTTAACGTATCATAAGCCTCTTCAGTTTTAACCGTAACAATCCTATCATAAACATCCCTGTCCAAAGTATCAGGCACAAAACCAGCACCAATGCCCTGAAGCTTATGAGGGCCACTTGCTCCCTTAGTCAATACTGGCGAATCAAAAGGTTCTACACCAACTATCTCAATATTTTCATTTTGTTCCTTAAGATACTTACCAATACCAGAAATAGTGCCACCTGTTCCAATACCAGCTACCAAGATATCTACCTTGCCTTCGCTATCCTTATAAATCTCAGGACCTGTTGTCTTATAGTGAGCTAAAGGATTAGCGCTATTTTCAAATTGTCCCGCAATAATAGAATCAGTTATACTTGCATGTAACTCATTAGCCTTTTCAATAGCACCCTTCATACCCTTTTTACCATCAGTAAGAATCACTTCAGCACCATAAGCCTTCATCAAATCAATTCTTTCCTTTGACATCGTACTTGGCATCGTAATAATCAAACGATAACCCTTATAAGCACTAACCATTGCTAAACCAATGCCAGTATTACCACTTGTTGGTTCAATAATTGTAGAATCCTTTTTAAGTAAACCCTTTTCCTCATAATCCTCAATGATAGACAAGGCAATTCTATCTTTAATAGAACCTGCTGGATTTAAATATTCAAGCTTGGCAATAATATTAGCCTTAGACCCTACTAATTCCTCATATTTCTTAAGTTCCACCAACGGTGTCTTACCAATTAGTTCTGTAATATTTTGTTTAATCATACAAACCTCCTAATAAACAAAAAGGGATTCTCTTATCGAAAATCCCTAATACAAAATATAAATTAAAAAAGTCGACAAGAAAATTGTTATATTTGCATATACTCCTTACAACAACAACAATTTCTAGTCAACATATAATTCACGTAAATAATATAACACTATTTTTATAAAATGTGTAAATAACTATTCCTCAGGACTTACCTTATCTAGTAAACCACTTTCTTTAAGTCTAGGATATAAAGCCAAATAGATTAAAGATGCGATAATTATAGCCAATACTGCATTGACAAAAGTAGTCACAAACTTCGCAAATGCTAAATAAGTAATAGCCTTTTCAGCATTCTTTAAAATAATTAAATAATAAACATAAGAGAATAAAGGTTCGCCAATGCAATTGAAGATCATACCAAAGGCACAAGACTTAAAAACAGCCACTCTTAAATCCTTACCACTTTTTTGATTAATCTTATATACTCTATGAGCGAAATAGCCAGTAACTAAGCCAATACCCATTTTTAAAACAAGAGTCTTGGGTGCAACCGCAATATAAACTGGATCTAAGATATCGCCAATACCCATACCAATAGCTCCAGCTAAACCACCTGGCAAACCACCTAATAATAATGCAGCCAATACACAGAAAGTATTTCCTAAGTGGAAAGAAGTATAGCCAACAGGAGTTGGAATCTTAATTTGTAGGAAGGTAAAAGCTACATAACACAAAGCTGCCATTAGACCAACCATTGATATTTTTAACACTGAATTCTTTTTCATAATCATCACCTCAATAGGAAGTATATAATAGTAGTGGTTATATAGAAATAACCAGTTTTGAATATTTTAATAAGACCAGATGAAAAAGATATTATATTTAGAAATCTATGAATATGTAATCGATAAAATCAAGCACAAACAGTGGCTACCAAGCTTTAAAATACCCTCAAAAAGAAAACTAAGTGAAGCCTTTAATGTTTCACTAATCACGGTTGCCACTGCCCTAGAACAATTAGAAAGTGAAGGTTATATCTATAGTAAAGAGCGAATTGGCTACTTTGTATGTGATATTGAGATTCTTACTAAACACGAAGCTATCGACAACTATCACCTTGAAACTATCAACGATGATTATTTATTTGACTTTAGAAACAACAATGGTGATATCTTGAACTTCCCATTTTCTAATTGGCAAAAGATAGAACGTAAAATCTTAAACGATAATAAAGAATTATTATTTAATAAGCCTCAAAGTTTTGGCGAACAGCCTTTAAGAAAAGCGATAGCCAATTATCTTAATAATAATTTGGCAATGAACGTTTCCTATAAACAAGTAATCATCACTTCAGGTAGTGAT
>CAKUTY010000069.1 GCA_934692455.1 uncultured Erysipelotrichaceae bacterium | reverse complement strand
TTGAATAAGACATCTTTAGTTAATAAACTTGTTGATATGGGTTATGGTTATATCGATTGGACGCTGACTACTGGTGATGGTGAGGCTAATTTGAATCCTGATGAGTTTTTGCATAATGTGGTTGATAAGTCTAGTAAGTATAGTGTGATGACTGTTTTGATGCATGATTATAGTAAGAATACGGCATTATGTTTAGGCGATATGATTGATATCTTAAGGGAACAAGGTTTTATCTTCTTGCCTTTAAGTTATAATTCATCTGCTGTTAGAAAAGGGTGATTATTGCGTTATAATTACACCATGGTAAAGAGATTATATTTGTGTCGTCATGGTCAGACGGAATTTAATACAAGAGGCTTAGCACAAGGAAGGTGTGATAGTCCTTTGACTGATTTAGGTGTTAAGCAAGCTTTAAGTGCTAGAGATTATTTTGTTAAGAATAAGATTGAATATACTGATGTTTATTGTTCACCACTTGGTAGAACTAAAACTACTTGTAAGTTAATTACAGGTGTTGATGGTGTGTGTCTTGATGGTTTGATTGAGATGCATTTTGGTTCTTTGGATGGTGATGATTATTTGAAGTGTCGTGAATACCAGGATGATTATACTTCTATTGGTGGTGAGAATAGGGAGATTGCAGGTGATAGGATGATGGCTACTCTAACAGACGTGATGAATAAGAGTGAGGGTAATGTTGTGGCTATTTCTCATGCGACTGTTGGTAGGTGTTTCTATTATAAGGTTATTGGTCATTTTGATCCTGATTTTAGAATACCTAATTGTGGTATTTGTGTTTATGAATATGATGGTGATAAGTTTAAATTTATAGAGATGGTGGATCCTAATGCTTAAGTTAATTTTTTCAGATTTAGATGGTACTTTATTAAATAGTGTTAAAACTGTTGATGAAAAGACAGTGGAGTGTATAAATAATTTAGATAGTACACGTTTTATTATTAATACTGGTAGACTTCCTTATAATGTAGAGGTTTTAAGGCCTTATGTAGATTTGTCTAATATGGTTTGTGGTAATGGTGCATATATAAAGATTGATAATAAGGTTGTTTATAATTGTTTTACTGATAAGAATGAGGCTTATGCCTTGTTGGATTATGCCTATGGTCATGATTTGGTTCCTAGGGTTTTTATGGAGTCTAATTACTATATTACAAGTACTCCAAGTCTTATGACTTTTGTGAAGCCTGCTGTTGTTAGTAAGGATGAATTGTATGATCTTTTAAAGAAAGAGGAAGTTTATAAGATTGGCTTTATGGAGGATGATCTTAATACTTTAAGAGCTATAGAAGAATTTATTAAGGTCAATAATAAGAATATGGTTTGTGAGTATTCTACTCCTAGGTTCTTGGAGTGTCACCATAAAGATGCATCAAAGGGAAAGGCAATTGATGTGGTTTCTAATTTGCTTAATATTCCAAAATCTGAAGTACTAGCAGTCGGTGATAATGAAAATGATTTGTCTATGTTTAATAGGGGTTATCATAGTGCTTGTCCTTTTAATGCCAGTGATAAGGTTAAGGAGACTGTAGAGTATATATCTGATTTAGATTGTGATCATGATTCTATGGTGGATATAATTGAGTATTTTATGTAATGTTAAAGAAAATGGCTGAGGTCTATAAATAAGATTTCAGCCATTTTAGATATAAATATAAGTTATTTAGATGATTTATCAAGTTTATATAATCCTATTATTTGACATGTATGTCTCATATAAATAAAATATTTGTGACGGGAAGCGTTTACATTTTTTGGTTATGGAAAAGAAGGATTTGAGACATTTAAATAGGGAAGAGTTGATTGATTTGATTTATGAGTTGAAGAAATCAGATCTAAGTGTTGATGGTCCTACGTTTAGTGAGGTTAATAATGAGAAGAAAAGGTTGAGAACAAGGAGGATGTATGAGAGTGCTTTGTTTAAGACTGTTGGTGTGTTACTGGTGGTGGCTGCTATTTCGGTATTGTTGACTACACTTTGGATGCCTGTTTTACAAATATATGGTTCTTCTATGTCTCCTACACTAGAACCAGGTGATTTGGTTTTGTCAGTTAAGAATGAGAAGCTAGAGTCTGGTGATGTGGTAGCTTTTTATCAGGGTAATAAGCTTTTGATTAAAAGGGTAATCGCTACTAGTGGCCAGTGGGTTGATGTCAGTAATGATGGGGTTGTTACTGTTGATGGTACAACTTTAGATGAATCTTATATTAAAGAATTGTCACTTGGTAATTGTGATATTGAACTTCCGCATCAAGTAAAGGAAGCTCATTACTTTATTATGGGTGATAATAGGGATACTTCTCTAGATTCTAGAGCTAGTGTTATTGGGGATGTTTCTGAGGAACAAATAGAGGGCAAGGTCGTATTTAGAATCTGGCCTTTGAATAAATTTGGGAGTATTAGGGGATAAATATGCTAAGTAGGAGTGACAAATTAAAGAGGAAGAAGATTAATAAGTTCTTATCTTTTATTGTGATTTGTGTTACTTTATCTATTTTGATTCTTCCTGCATTTACGCTAGAGAAGAAGGATGATGATACAAATGACAATAATGGTCCTACTACTGTTGAGAACATAAACGAACGGGGGGGGGCAGAGACCTCTGAGGATTCTACCTTAGATTCTGTTACAAACAATAATAATGAAGAATCTTCTAGTGAAGAGGATGTAATGTTGTTGACAGAAGGTGCAACAACTACTACAACTGGGTTTGATTTGAATAATAATAAAGACAAAGTAGATTCTATCAAGTTTTCATACAAAGATGATAATGGTGAATGGCAAGATGTCGTTGATGATGCAACCAAGATTCCTGCAGATAAGGAATTAAAATTAACAGTAAACTTTAAAAACATTGCAATTCAGGCCTTGCTAAATGATTTTGATGGAACAATTAAGTATACAATTCCAGAAGTTTTACGTTGTCCTAATGGAAGCGGAATAATTAATAATAATGAAAACAAACAGGTTGGTACAACTGAAGTCATAGATAGTGTGATTTATTTAAAATATGACAAGGCTCACCTGCAAGAGTTACTGAACGAAAATAAAGGGCAACTTGAAACTGGTAGTTTTGAGGTTTTAGGATCAGCCAATTTATCTCAGTTGCCAGACGATGGTAGATACACAATAAGTGCGAATAAAGATTATAAATTCTACTTTGGAGATGAGCCAAAGGCTGAATATGCAAAATTAAACATCAGCAAGTCTCAAGAGAGTAAAGCAGTATTTATAAATAATGAAAACTATCTTAAATATACAATTACTGTAACGGCAGGTGAGGATGGCTGCCCTAATGCAGTCGTTGTAGATACAATTAAAACAAATTCAAATCTTGTTACATTTGTTGGCATTGATAATAATGAAACAACATTATCAACTAGTGCGGTTGATCAAAATCCATACGAAACCATTGAAGAAGGCAAGATGCCTAGTAAGATTTATAAGGGGAAAGTACCTGCCGATAATACAATTCCAAGTTCTGGTGCTACAGATATAGTAGAACCTGGTGCTTTAGTTTGGAAAATTGGTGAAATGAAAGGTAATGAGACTCGTATATTAACTTATTATGTGAAGTTTGAGGGTAATAAGGATCTTAAGAATAAGGTAATTAAAAATCATGCCGATATATATTCTGCGGGGACTAACGCATATAAAAGAAGTGAAGCAGAGACTTCTTTTACACCAAAAATTAGTTATAGTGCTAGTTCTATGACAAAAAAACGCGACGGTGATGTAGTTAGAAATAATGATGGAAGTTACACTATTAAATATAAAATCTCTTTTAAGTTATTTAGTGATACAACTTATACTTTAAAGAATTTTGAGTTATGGGATTATTTAGATTATCCAGATCAATTTAAAACTGAAACAGCCCTTCTAGACTACATTGATTTTAATCAAGGCTCAGTTAAGTTATATAAGGGCAAAGAAGGCGAAAATCCAGATACTGAAATCACATCAGATAAATTTGTCGTAACTTGGCTAGATGGCGATAACAATGTTTCTAGCAAACCAACGCGTTTTAAGATTTGTGGAAGTGATGGCAATCCACTTACTTTAGGTGCAAATGAATATTATTATGTAACATATAGTTTAAATGTTAAGCCTGAAGCATTAGCATCTAAGCAAGCTAATATTGTTAATATTAAAAATCGTTTCACGGTAGCTGCTTCAAACGCAAACAACACTGGGAACTATTTAAATCATATTGATAAAGTGTTTGCCGACGAATATGTAGGTCAATATACTTGGAATGATAAAAATTATAATGACGCTACTGCAGGTACAATCACTATGGATGGCGACAAATACACTCTGAATAACAGTGATGGAAAGATTGAAAAAACTAGTGATGTGATTGCTGATAATACTACTAGTAGTTTTGATGTGCCTGAGGGTTGTTTTGAATATACAATCAGGACAAATTATACCTTTGATGATTGGGAAGCAACCGATATTTTGATGAAAGATGAATTCTCTCCTAAAAACTTATCTTATGTAGGATATATGCGCATTGATGCATATGAATATAAAGATAAAGCAGATGGATCAAAGGATTATGAGCCTGTTGGGACTAAATGGGTAAATATTGATGGCTTGCATAGTTTTTCATTAAAACCATCAGCACTAGGATGGAATAACAAAAAACTTGCTTATACAATTACATATTATGCTAAGCCATTTAACGCAAATACATTTGTTCATTCTGTTGTAAATAATAGTTTTACTTTAACAGAAAATGTTGGAAGAGGGGGAATGACATTTCCAATTAATGTTTCTTCTAATAAAAGTGTAACTGTTAATGGCTCTTATCAAATGACGGTTTCTAAGAGTGCATGGAATTATGCGCCACCAACAATATCAACATGGACCAATGGTGCATTATATTGGATTATTGAGATTGATACATCTGTAATTAGAAAAGATATAATTTTCCTTGATGAATTATTTGTAGGAACAACCGTTGATAAGGGTAAATCATATTTGCACGATGATTCTCTTGTTGGTATATACAAGGGAAAAATATCAGATGGCAAAGCCATTACTGATTATAAGAGTTTGACAGAATTAAAGAATAACGAAACTTTAGAAGAAATAACTGATAAATTTACATCAAACTATACATTCGATAGTGGTTATAGTTCAAACAAATATAATAAGCTATCTATACAAGCGAACGATGATGTTTCTATAGAAGATGGTAAAAAAGTTTACATAATAGTAATGAGCGAGCCTGAAAAATTGCCTGTAAATTATAGAGATACCTATACTTTTAGTAATAAAGTTAGTACAAGTGAAAATGGTGAAGCTTATGTTGATAAGGGTTCAGCAACTAAAACGTTGTATGATGCACCTTATATATTGAAGGAATTGGGTCAAACATTTACATACGATGGAACTACAATTAAAAACACTGATGGAGGAACAGGTAGTGACAAAGGTGTAACAAACAAGATAATTACAGAAGCTTTGCCTTCTAAAGGTGTATTTGCTTCCTGGGCAATTAAGTTGAACTATGCTGGTGAAATGTCGGGAGAATATAAAGTGTTTGAAATAATCCCTAATGGTATGGAACTTGCTTATATTCGTATTAAGTGGACTGGAGATGAACAGTATAGACAGAGTAAAATAACCTCAAAGAAAATGTCTGAACTTATTGCTGATGGTTGGACAGAGAAGACTACTACTGCAATAACTGATAATGATAATACAAAAGTGACGACAACATATTATGTCAAAGGCAATCAAGTTCAAATTAAATTTGGAGATTTTATAGCGGGTCATGATAGAGATAAATATGCATTGGATGTTCAAGTGGTATGTCGTGTAATAGATCCTGATGTTCTTTTGGATAATAAAGAAAAAACATATATGAACAAAGTTGAACTCGAGACAAAAGATGGAACATTAATACCTGTAACCTCAAGCGCTACTTTGAAAAACAATAATATTGAGAAGAAAATGACAGATAAAACTAATCCTGATGGAAAAATAGAATTTACTATTAATTTAAATCCGTTAGGTCAAGATTTGTTACCTGTTTCAAATATTAAGAAGATTAAATTAATTGATAAGATGAGCGAGTTGTTAACGTTAGATTTATCTTCTATTAAGGTTGTAGAAACAGGAACAGATCAATCGGTTGAATATACACCTTCTTTAAGAACGGATAACACGTTGGAGATAGAGGTTCCAAGCAATAAGGCACTTACAATAACCTATACAACAACTGTAAATGCTCCGCCCGGTAAAGATGTTATTATTTCTAACAATGCTTATTGGGAAGGATACTCGTCAACAGGTGGATCAAGTGTTAATAAAACTTATAAGTATACGGTTAGTGCGACATCCTCAGCTGGTAATACTTTAAAATTTAAGCTTATTAAAAAAGACGAGAATAATTTATCAGCTTCATTAGAAGGTGCTGAGTTTGAAATGTATGAATGCACAAGAAATGCGGATGACACAATTTCTAGAAACACTAAAAAATGGAATCCAATTAAAACAGATGCTAATGGAACTATAATTTTTGGAGAAGGTACTTCTTCTACTAATCATGTAGTTGAATACAATACTGTTTATGAGATAGTGGAAACTGCTGCTCCTACTGGTTATGTAAAGAATGATGAATCTATTTATATAATGTTTCCTACAACAACTACTGATGCTACAGTTCAAGCATATGTAGAAGTTTGTGAAAATGATCCACGTATTAATAAGATTTATTCATCACCATTTGAAATCTTTGTTACTAATCATAAAGGTGAAATAGAAGTTGAAAAGAAGTTTAAGAATGCTGGTGGTAATGATAAGAATCCTATAAAAGGCGAGTACAAATTTGGACTATATACAGATTTAGGTGTTACTAAAATTCAAGAAAAATCAATTATATACAATCAAGCTGATACTACTTCTAGTACAGTAAAGACTACAAAGTTTGTTGATGTTGCTTTAAACCAAACTTATTATGTCTACGAATTGGATGATAGCGGAAATCCAATAATAGGTTCTACTAGTATTCCAATAATAAATGGAATGGAGTATATAACTTCTTACAAGACAAATAATGTTGATGGTTCTAATGGGATGACACTAACTTCTACTTCTAGTACTGGTAAAGTTACTGTTACCAATCAAGTATATACAAGACAATTACCTGCTACGGGAGGTAATGGAATTAATGGTTACATTAAGTCAGGAGCAATGTTAAT
>CAKUTY010000068.1 GCA_934692455.1 uncultured Erysipelotrichaceae bacterium | reverse complement strand
CTGTTGATATCCATGTATTACAAGGTGAAAGACCAATGGCTAACGATAATAAGACTCTTGGTAACTTCCAATTAACTGGTATCGCACCAGCAAGACGTGGTGTTCCACAAATTGAAGTTAAGTTCGATATCGATGTTAATGGTATCGTTCATGTATCAGCTACAGATAAGGCTACTAATAAGTCTCAAGATATTACAATTTCTAATCCTAATGGTTTAAGTGATGAAGAAATCGATAGAATGGTAAAAGAGGCTGAAGATAACAAGGATGCTGATGATAAGCGTAAGGAAGAAATCGAATTAAAGAATAGAGCTGAAGGCTTTATTGCTCAAATCGATCAAACTCTAGAAGCTGAAAATCCTAACGTTACTGAGGATCAAAAGAAGCAAGTTAAGCAGTTAAGAGATGAACTTCAAAAGGCTGTTGATAATAACGACTATGCTACTTTAAAGACTAAGTTAGATGAACTTGAAAAGGCTGCTCAAGCTATGTCTGAGGCTATGTACCAACAAGCTCAAACACAAGGTCAACAAGGTCCAAGCAGTGATCCTGCAGATGATGTAGTAGATGCAGACTTTACAAAGAAAGACTAATATTATAAAGAAGGAAGCAATTCCTTCTTTGAACATACAAGGAAGGTGATATAAATATGGCAAAAAGAGATTATTATGAGGTACTAGGTGTTTCTAAGGGTGCTAGTGCCGATGAAATAAAAAAAGCTTATCGTAAATTAGCCAAAAAGTATCATCCTGATGTAAATAAGGCTAAGGATGCTGAAGAGAAGTTTAAGGAAATAAATGAGGCCTATGAAGTACTATCTGATGATCAAAAGAAGCAGATATATGATAGCTATGGTTTTGATGGTCTTGAAGGTAATATGGGACAAGGTGGCTTCTCTAATTTCTCAGGAGGCTTTGACGATTTAGGTGATATCTTCTCTCAATTCATGGGAGGCATGGGCGGTTTTGGAGGCTTTAGTAGAGGAACTTCTAGACAAAGTGGTCCAATTAAAGGTGAGAACAAATATGTTCAAATGTCTATTGAATTCTTAGAGGCAGTCAAAGGCGCTACTAAGACTATTAAAGTATCAGTAGATCGTAAGTGTCCTAAGTGTAATGGCACCGGTGCTAAGTCTGCTAGTGATATTAAGACGTGTCCTAGATGTAATGGTAGTGGCAAGGTGACAACTGCTAAGCGTACACCATTTGGTATGATGCAGTCAGTTGTTGATTGTCCTGATTGTCATGGCAGTGGTAAGATAATTACTAATAAGTGTCCTGAATGTGGTGGTGCAGGTTATGAAACTAAGGTAGAAACCGTAGAGATTAAGATTCCAGCGGGTATTTCAACAGGTCAACAAGTAAGAGTTGCAGGTTATGGTGAAAGAGGCTATAACGGTGGTGATAGTGGTGACTTGTATATTGAAATTATCGTTAAGACACATGACTTCTTTGTAAGAGAGGGCAATGATATCTATGTTGAAGTTCCAATTTCGGCAGTTGATGCAACCCTTGGTACGACAATTGATGTGCCTACTTGTAATGGTGAATGTGAATTGAATATTCCAGCCGGTACTCAACCTGGCCAAAAGTTACGTTTAAGGGGATATGGTGTTAAATCACTTAGAACTAATGCGGTTGGTGATCAATACTGTGTGATTAAAGTTGTTATTCCTACTAAGTTAAGTAGAGAGGAAAAGGAACTTTATACTAAGTTACAGGGTAAGTCTGGTAAGGAATCGGTGTTTGATAAGTTTAAGAAATCTTTTAAGTAAGGGTAATTCCTTACTTTAAAAATAAGGTGTATTAGCACTCTAGTAGTTAAAGTGCTAGAAAGGAGAATTATGGAATTAGAGAAGACGACTGAAAAGTTACAGAAAATCTTAATTAAAGCTTTGAATATATGTAAGGATTATCATAATCCAGAGATATGTGATGAGCATATGTTTAAGGCTTATCTTGATGATGATGATATTAGAAAGATTCTTAGCGAATTAAAGTGTGATGTTAATGAACTAGTTAATGTTACTAATAATTCTCTTAATAGTCTTCCTAGTAATGATTCTACAAATGATCCTTCCATTAGTAGATATTTATACGAAAGCTATAATGAGGCGTTAAAACTTTCTAAGGAAAAGGGCGATAAATACTTGGGTGCTTTAGATTTGTTCGCTGTTGAATTGTTTAATGATTCATCTTTCACTAAACTTTTAAGAAAACATATTAGATTTAATAAGAAAGATCTTATGGATAAGATTAATAAAGAAAGGGGAACAACTATGATCAATAATCAAAATGATGAAAACAACATCAATCCACTAGAGAAGTATGGTAGAAATCTAGTTATTGATGTCAAAGAAGGTAAGATTGATCCTGTCATCGGTAGAGATGAGGAAATAAGAAGAGTAATTGAAATATTGTCTCGTAAGACTAAGAATAATCCAGTTCTTATTGGTGAACCAGGTGTTGGTAAGACTGCGATTGTAGAAGGTTTGGCATGGCGTATCTTTAATGGTGATGTTCCTGCTTCTTTAAAGGATAAGGAACTATATGAACTAGATTTAGGTTCTTTGATTGCTGGTGCTAAGTATCAAGGTGAATTTGAGGAAAGATTAAAGTCAGTATTAAAGGCTGTTAAGGATAAAGATGGTCAAGTTATCATGTTTATTGATGAGATTCACAATCTTGTCGGTGCTGGTAAGAGCAGTGGCGCGATGGATGCTGCTAATTTATTAAAGCCAATGTTAGCTCGTGGTGAATTAAAATGTATTGGTGCTACTACTTTTGATGAATATAGACAATATATTGAAAAGGATGCAGCACTAGAAAGACGTTTCCAAAAGGTTACTGTAGATGAACCGAGTGTTGAAGAGACTATATCAATTCTAAGAGGTCTAAAGGATAGATTTGAGGCTCACCATGGTGTAACTATTAAGGATGAGGCTATTATCGCTTCAGCTGTATTGTCTAATCGTTATATTACAGATAGATTCCTTCCAGATAAGGCTATCGACTTGATTGATGAGGCTTGTGCTTCTACAAGAGTTGATATGGATTCTATGCCTACTGAACTTTATGAGCTTGAGCATAAGAAGAAACAATTAGAGATTGAAGAGGTTTCTTTGAAGAAGGAAAAAGACGATGAGAAGGCTATGAAGCGTTTAGCTGATCTTCAAGATGATTTGAAGGAAGTTAATGAAAAGTATAATACTTTGCATGCTAAGTGGTTGGATGAGAAGAAAGAACTAATTCAAAGTAAGACTTTAAGGGAAGACTTAGAGAAGGCAAAGCTAGAGTATACAAATGCTGAGCAGGCTGGTGATTATGCTAAGGCTTCAGAATTAAAATTTAGTACTATTCCTAGTTTAGAGGCTAAGATTAAGGCTTCTAAGGAAGCTGATAAGAATGGCAGAATGTTGTCAGAAGTAGTTGATGAAGAGGCTATTGCCAAGGTTGTTTCTAAGTGGACTCATATTGAGACTACAAAGCTATTAAAGACTGAAAGAGATAAGTTGTTAAAGCTTGATGATATCTTAAAAGAAAGAGTCATGGGACAAGATGATGCCTTGAAGCTTGTTACCGATGCCATCTTGAGAAATAAGGCTAATATTGGTGATATCAACAGACCAATAGGTTCCTTCTTGTTCTTGGGTCCTACAGGTGTTGGTAAGACTGAGGTTGCTAAGGCATTAGCCGAACAATTGTTTGATGATGAAAACAAGATTGTTCGTATCGATATGTCTGAATATATGGAGAAGTTCTCAGTGTCTAGATTAATTGGCGCTCCTCCTGGCTATGTAGGTTATGAAGATGGTGGCCAATTGACTGAGGCTGTTAGAAGAAAACCTTATTCAATTGTCTTGTTAGATGAGATTGAGAAGGCTCATCCTGATGTCTTTAATATCTTGTTACAAATACTAGATGATGGTCGTATTACCGATTCTAAGGGTGTTACAGTTGATTTTAAGAATACTGTAATTATTATGACTTCTAATTTGGGTTCTGAGTTTGCGTTTGAACCAGATAAAGAGAAGAAGGCTAAAGAATATGATATGGCTATTAAGAATGCCTTTAAGCCTGAGTTTGTAAACCGTATTGATGAGATTATTATCTTTAATCCATTGAATGAAACAGTTATCAAGGATATCGCTAAGAAGTTTATCAATCAATTAGTTAATAGAACGAAAGACAATGATGTTGAATTATCATTCTCAGATAAGGCTATTGATAAGATTTCTAAGGAAGGCTTTGATCCAAACTTTGGTGCTAGACCTATGAAGCGTCATATTCAAAGAGAGGTTGAATCTAAGTTAGCTAGATTTGTAATCGCTAATCCGGATTGTAAGAAGATCTTGGTTGATGTTGATAATGATGATTATGTAATTAGAGATGTGGCTTAGCCATGTCTCTTTTTTTGCATTTTAAAAGATGCTAGTTATATACATTAGCATCTGCTTATAATTCTTAAATATTTAAAACAATTCTGAATGAGAATTTAATCTATATAAAATCAAAACTAATACTTCATTTTTTATTTCATAAACTAATAACCAATCAGGTTCTATATGACATTCACGTGTTCCTTTGTATTTGCCTGCTAGTTCGTGGTCTCTGTACTTTATATCTAAAGCTTCTCCGTTTGCTAACTTTTCAATAACATCATATAGTTTGTTCAAATCTTTGTTTTGTTTTTTAGCAATCTTAAGCTCTTTTTTAAACTTATTTGTGAATTCTACATCATACTTCATTCTTCTAGTGCTTTCTTAAGATCTTCCATGTTTGAATATTTAGGGGTAGTAGGATCATTTAACATTCTTCTACCTTCTTCGATGGCTTCGATTGTTTCTTTGTTTGGTGTATCTAATTTAAGTTCGAAGGGAATTCCGTTTTCTCTAATTGTAGTTCTTAAAAACATATTAATTGCTGTCGTCATATTCAAACCAAGTTGATTGAAAATATCTTCTGCTTGTTCTTTTACTGTTTTATCAGTTCTTATATTTAAATATGTTGTATTCATTGTTTCTTCCTCCTGTAATTATTTTATAAGAATATATAGTCATTTTCAACACAATGTCATTATAATAACTATATTACTATCTTGTATGATTATAATAATAAAAAATTTTATAAGTTTATTTTGAAAAATAACATGGCATAAAAGTTGGAAAAGTAACAAAAATACCTGATTTTAGGTTGGAAAATCATACAAAAACGTCATAAATATGGTTGGAAAAGTAGCATAAGTGTAGAGGTAGAAAATCTCCATTGTGAAAATTTGTCAATTATCTTATAATTATTAAGGATTTATTCCACGATTAATAAAGTAATAGGAGGAAAGTTATGACAGAATTTAACTTTGCTTCCGTTTTATTTGGAGTTATTGGTCTAATTATTGGCGTTGTGATTATGTTCTTTGTGAACAAGTCACATTTAAATAAGGCTAATGATGAGGCTAAGAAAGTCTTAGAAGAGGCTGCGCAACAAGCTAAGAACACTTTAAAACAAGCTGTTTTAGATAGCAAGACGCAAGCTTATGAATTGAAACTTCAAGCTGAGAAAGAAATTAAAGAAAGAAAATCAGAATTGCAAGATCAAGAAGCTAAGATCCTTAGAAGAGAGGATTCTCTAAATTTTCGTGATGAGAATTTGAATGCTAAGGAAAAGAGTCTTGATCAAAAGCTAAAGAAAGTTGATGACAAGACTGCCCAATTAAATAGAATGGAAGCTGAACTTCAATCTAGGATTGATGGTCAAATTGCGCTTTTGGAGCGTGTTTCTAACATGAGTCAACAAGAGGCTCATGATGAACTAATGGAAGCTGTTGAAAAGAAGATGGAGAATGAGGTAGCTAGCTATATCCATGAACAAGAGGAAGAAGCAAAGCTTAGAGCTAAGGAAAAGGCTCGCCAAATTATTGCCACTGCTATTCAAAGATATTCTCAAGAAGAGAGTATTGATAGAACAGTTTCTGTAGTAGCATTACCAAATGAAGAGATGAAGGGTAGAATCATTGGTAGAGAAGGTAGAAATATCAGAGCTATTGAACAAGCTACTGGTGTTGATCTAATTATCGATGATACTCCTGAGGCTATTACAATTTCTTGTTTTGATCCAATTAGAAGAGAGACTGCAAGACTTGCACTTGAGTTCTTAATTAAAGATGGTCGTATTCAACCAGGTAGAATTGAGGATGTAGTTAATAAGGTTTCTAAGGAAATGGATGAGAACATCATGAAATATGGTGAAGAGGCTTGTTTCAAGCTAAAGATTGGTAGAATGGACAAGGAATTAGTTAAGCTAATTGGTAGATTAAGATATAGATATTCTTATGGCCAAAATGGCTTAGAGCATTCTATGGAAGTTGCTGCTTTCTCTGGTATGATGGCTGCTGAATTAGGCTTAAACCAAAATCTAGCTAAAAGAGCTGGTTTATTACATGATATCGGTAAGGCTGTTGACTTTGAACAAGAGGGAACACACGTTGAACTTGGTGCTAAATTAGCTAAGAAGTATGGTGAAAATGAAGTAGTTATAAATGCTATTGAGGCTCACCATGGTGATAAGGAACCTACAGGTATTATTTCTTATCTTGTTGCTGCTGCAGATACCTTAAGTGCTGCAAGACCTGGTGCAAGATATGAGGGTATGGAAAACTATATTGAAAGACTTGAGAATCTTGAAAAGATCGCTAATGACTTTGATGGAGTTGATAAGGCATTTGCTATTCAAGCTGGTAGAGAAATTAGAGTTATGGTTTTACCTGATAGAGTAAATGATAGTAAGTGTACATTGCTTGCTAGAGAAATTAAGGATCGTATTGAAAATGAATTAACTTATCCTGGTCAAATTAAGGTTACAGTTATTCGTGAGATGCGTGCTAACGAAATTGCTAAATAATGAGGATTTTATTTTTAGGAGACATTGTTGGTAAAAGAGGTCGCGAAGTAATTCGCGACTTTTTGCCTTCATTGAAAGACAAATATCAACCTGATTTTATTATTGTTAATGGTGAAAATGCTGCTCATGGTAAGGGCCTAACTATTAAAATCTATAATGAATTCATGTCTTATGGTATTGATTGTATTACAATGGGAAATCATACTTTTTCTAAGAAAGAGATTATTGATCACTTAGATGAGATGAATAAGTTAGTTTGTCCATACAATCATATTAATGGTTTAGGTAAGGGTTATCGTATCTTTAAATGTAAGGGCAAGAAGATTTGTGTAGTTAACTTATTAGGCCTTGTTATGCAAGAAGAATATGCAACTAATCCTTATTATGCGATGGATAAGATC
>CAKUTY010000067.1 GCA_934692455.1 uncultured Erysipelotrichaceae bacterium | reverse complement strand
ATCTAATTAACTTCTTTGGAAGAAAGAAAAAATATGGCCTAGAAGATCCGGGTTATCAAAATATTTCTTCTATCTATAAATTAAATGATCTTAAATATAAATATATTAAATTAGATGATTATGGTATCGATATTAATGAACTAAAGAAATCAAAGGTTGATATTGTTCATGTATCAACCAACCACCACTATCCAAGTGGTATAGTTATGCCTATATCTAGACGCTATGAACTGATTAAGTGGGCTAAAGATAATGATTCTATTATTGTTGAAGATGACTATGATGTTGAATTAAGACTAAGGGGCAAACTAATTAATCCTCTATTCACATTAGATGATAATAATGTTGTCTATTTAAACACCTTCTCATTAACTCTTAATCCTGGTTTTAGAATAGCCTATATGGTACTTCCTAAAAGACTTGTTAATGAATATGAAGAAAAGATGTCTACTTTTAAATGTAATGTCTCAAAGTTAGAACAATTAACCCTTGCTGAATTTATAAGTTCAGGTGCCTATGAAAGATATTTAAATAAGAAAAAGAAAAGATATCAGGATATTAGGAATACTTTTGTCGATAAGATAAGTATACTAAGTAACAAACACAATCTTATTTTAAAAGAAGCGGACTTAGGATTACATGTACTAATTGCCTATCCTTATAAGCTAAGTGATGAAAAAGTACTTGAAATAGCTAAAGCATTAAAAATAAAGATATATCCCTTATCTCATTTTATGCACGAAAAGAAAGATACTCATACCCTTATTGTCAACTATTCTTGTTTTAACAAGGATAATATCGAAAAAGGTATAAGTATCTTAGAACAATTATTCGAAAGTATAGAAAAAGCTTGATTGAATCAAGCTTTTTGTTTGATTTATTTGCTTAAGTATTCGTCAATTGACTTAGCAGCCAACTTACCAGCACCCATAGCTGAGATAACTGTTGCAGCACCTGTAACGGCATCACCACCAGCATAAACCTTATCCTTAGTAGTCTTACCACCATCATCAACGATGATACCACCCTTCTTAGTAACTTCTAGACCACTAGTAGTTGACTTAATTAGAGGGTTAGGAGTAGTACCGATAGAAATAACTACAGTATCAACTTCTAATTCAAATTCAGAACCAGGAATTTCAATTGGTCTTCTTCTACCACTTGCATCAGGTTCACCAAGTTCCATCTTAATGCACTTGATACCAGTAACAAAGTTATTCTTAGGATCACGAGGATTATCAGGATTATGATAACCAAGGATTTCAACTGGATTGTTCAATAATTTGAAGTCGATACCCTCTTCCATAGCGTGTTCAACTTCTTCTTTTCTAGCAGGAAGTTCTTCTAAAGATCTTCTATAGATTACATAAACCTTTTCAGCACCAAGTCTTAAAGCAGTTCTAGCAGCATCCATCGCAACGTTACCACCACCAACGATTGCAACCTTGCCACCTTTCATAATAGGAGTAACAGGATCACTCTCATAAGCCTTCATAAGATTTGATCTAGTTAAGAATTCATTTGCAGAATAAACACCATTTAAAGATTCACCTGGAATATTCATAAATGAAGGAAGACCAGCACCAGAACCAATATATACAGCTTCATATTCTTCTAATAATTCATCAACAGTAATTGACTTACCGATAACTACGTTTGTATCAACAGTAACACCTAACTTCTTTAAGTTATCAACTTCCTTAGAAACAATTGACTTAGGAAGTCTGAACTCAGGAATACCATAAACAAGAACACCACCAGCAGTATGTAAAGCTTCGAAAATTGTTACTTCATAACCCTTCTTAGCTAAGTCACCAGCACAAGTTAAACCACTTGGACCTGAACCAACAACCGCAACTCTATGACCATTAGAAGCAGGCTTTTCAACCTCATGATCATGAGCTAAATGATAATCAGCAACAAATCTTTCAAGTCTACCGATACCAACAGGTTCACCCTTGATACCTCTAACACACTTAGATTCACATTGAGTTTCTTGTGGACAAACTCTACCACAAACTGCAGGTAAAGAAGATGATAATGAAATTACATTATAAGCACCTTCATAATCCTTTTCCTTAATCTTAGTAATGAATTCAGGAATATGGATATTTACAGGACAACCCTCAACACATCTAGGATTACGACAATTTAAACATCTTTCAGCTTCATCAAGAGCGATTTCTTCAGTATAACCCAAAGCAACTTCCTTAAAGTTATGACCTCTTTCAATAGGGTCTTGAATAGGCATTGGATTCTTTTCTAATTTCATATTAGGCATAATTACTAAGCTCCCTTCTTAAATAAGTTACATGCTTCATCATATTTGTGTCTTTCAAAAGTAGAATACATTCTACCTCTACTCATAGCCTCATCAAAATCAATTTCATAACCATTGAAATCTGGGCCATCAACACACGCAAACTTAGTAACCTTCTTACCATCAATATTTAAAGTTAAACGGCAACCACCGCACATACCAGTACCATCAATCATGATAGGATTCATTGAACAATCAACTGGTACATTGAATTCCTTACAAGTAATTACTACAAACTTCATCATGATAAGTGGTCCAATTGTAATAACTTTATCAAAATGCTTACCAGCATCTAACATTTCCTTCAAAGGAACTGTTACATTACCCTGACGTGCATAAGAACCATCATCAGTCATAACAATCAATTCATTAGAAACAGCCTTAAATTCATCTTCAAGAATCAATAAGTCCTTATTTCTAAAACCGATAATACTAGTAACGTTGCAACCAGCTTCCTTTAAAGCCTTTGCAACTGGTAAAGCGATAGCACAGCCTACACCACCACCGACAACACATACATCCTTCAATCCTTCAACCTCAGTTGGAACACCTAAAGGACCCACAAAGTCAGTCAACTCTTCGCCAACCTTCTTTTGATCAAGCTCTAAAGTAGTAGCTCCAACGATTTGATAAATGATTGTAACAGCACCAGTTTCTGGATTGCTGTCCGCAATTGTTAGAGGGATTCTCTCACCTGTTTCACTTACTCTTAAAATAATAAATTGACCAGCCTTAGCCTTTTTAGCTACAAATGGTGCCTCTACTGTCATTCTTGATACAGTAGGATTAAGTGAATCTTTTGCTAAAATCTTATACATTTGTTTCTCCTATTGCATATATATGCTCTTTTGAGTATTACTCAAAAATTCACATTTCTATTCTATCACCTAATAGGCCTTTTGTTTATAAAGCCTTCATGATTTTATCAATCAAATCAAAGGCCTTAGCACTAGCCTTAGACACATTTTCCACAAACATTTGGCCATCACCATCAATCGTATCTGAGATACATTTAATTGATAAAACTCTTACATTATTTAACATACAAGTTCTTACAATACCAGCAATTTCCATATCACAAATTACACAATCCAGCTTTGCTAAATTATTCTTATCTTCTAACTTTTCAATAAAACGATCACCACTTGCACAGTTACAAATTCTTAAATCAGGCTTAATACTTAAAGCCAAAGTAATCAAATCATTATCCAAAGGTAATGCCACACTATCAACATCACAATATTGATGAGGCAAGACATCATCGATACAAGATGTATCAAAATCATGATTGATTGCACCCTTTACTACAAACAAATCAGATACAGCAAGTCCTTCCACTAAAGCTCCAGTAACACCATAATTCAACATGATCTCTACTTCGAACTTATCAATCAAAAATTGACAAGCGCTAGCTGCATCAATCTCACCACAGCCTGACTTAATAACATATAATTCATTATCATTAATCTTAGTCTTATAGACTACTCTGTTTTTTACACAAAGCGTTTCCACTTTGTAATTGCTTTCAAGGAAACTCTTTAGTTCCTTTTCAATCGCAATAATCATTCCAATTCTCATAAATTTAAATACCTCGAACAAATTATACTTCTTAGCGTTATAATTTTAAACATGGACCAAAGTTATTTTAGGCAAGGCCTTAAAGACGGTTTACCTATTGGAATTGGATATTTTGCGGTTGCCTTCTCATTAGGTGTTTTCGCTTCATCTATAGGCTTAACACCAATACAAGGCTTAGTAGCCTCACTATTAACAAACGCCTCAGCAGGAGAATATGCAGGCTTTATGGTAATAGCTTCTAATGCTACCTATATGCACATGATAATAATGAGCATCATTGCCTCTTTAAGATATCTATTAATGTCTGCTGTCTTGTCTCAAAGATGTGATGAAAACACCACATTATTACATAGACTTATTTTAAGTTTTTATATCACTGATGAAATCTTTGCGATTACTATAGCTAAAAGTAAAAAGATTATACCAGAATATACCTTTGGTGCAATACTTCCGGCTACAACACTATGGGGCTTAGGAACTCTATGTGGTATCTTAGCTGGTAATATCCTACCGGATAGAATCATATCAGGATTATCAGTAGCCCTATATGGCATGTTTATCGCTATCATCATTCCACCTTGTAAAGAAGATAAGGCTGTAATGATAGCCGTAATTGTTTCCTTTATATTAAGTTTTATATCTACTTATTATTTACCATTCTTAAATAACCTAGATAGTGGTTCAAGAACCATTATCTTAACAATATTAATCTCATTAGTTGTAGCTAAAATAGCTCCAAGAGGACAAGAAGATGCATAAGACCTGGATATATATTTTTATCATGGTTCTTACTACTTTTATCATAAGAGCCCTACCCTTAATACTAATAAGAAAAGAGATTACAAATCCCTTTCTTAAATCATTTTTATATTATGTTCCCTATGTCACCCTAGCTGTCATGACCTTCCCAGCTATTATTGAAGCTACTAATTCGCCTATCGCCGGAGCTATATCTTTAATAATTGGTATCATTGCTTCTATTAAAGGCATGAAACTACTGGGAGTAGCTTCAATGTGTGTTATTGCGGTATTAATTGTAGAACTATTTATTTAATTGTCTTAACCACATGATTTAAAAGAATCGAAGTAGTCAAAGCGCCAACACCACCAGGTACCGGTGTAATATTTTTAACAAGTGGTTCCACCTCATCAAATAAGACATCACCACACAATTTATGTTTAGCCTCATTATAATTTAATCCAACATCAATAATGGTCTGCTTACTATTTACATATTCTTTAGTCACTGACTCCATCTTGCCTGTAGCACAAATTAAGATATCAGCACTCTTGCAGATTTCTTCAACATCGACGCTTTTACTATGCACAATCGTAACCGTTGCGTTTTCTTTTAGTAACATCATACTAACAGGCTTACCAATAACACTAGATCTACCCAAAACAACCACTTTCTTACCACTTAATTCGATATTGTAATATTTTAATATTCTCATCACCGATTCAGCCGTACATGGTTTAAAGGCCTCATCATTATCTAAAAAACATGATGCTAAAGATAAATCTAAACAAGCATCAACATCTTTCTTAATAGATAAGTATTTATTGATATCTCTTTCATCAAATGGTAATGGTCTAAATATTAAGATTGCATCTACATTATCATTGTTGTTTACTTTATCTAACGTATTATAAAAAAATTCACTAGCTACATCGGGCTCGAAGTTAAATTCTCTAACTTTGATTCCAAGCTTCTCACACTTCTTAAAAATTCCTCTTTCATAAGAAGAATCATTATTCTTATTTCCTACTTTAAATAAAGCTAAAGTAAGCTTTTTATCGCCCTTTAAAAGAAGGCTTTCTTCATCAATAGCCTCAGCTACCTCTTTACCACTTAATATATTTGCCATTCTATAATCTTTCTAAAACATCATTATATGTTTGATTTGCCAAAACTGAATACTTAACAATCATCTTTTCACTCAATTGTTCAAGATTAGTCGCATATTCCCTATCTTTCATAAGCCTTGTGTTAACTAAAACATTTAAATAAGCACCTCTTAAAGTACCTAAAGCCAAAGACACTGAAGTACCCACATCCGATACCATAATCTTTGAAGTAATATCCTTTAAAATACTATCAAGTTCAATTACTCTAGCACTATATTTCATAATAGACAAAGGCGGAATAGCTGCGTCCTGTAAACACTTTTCCAATTTAATCATATATTCAGGATCAGATTTATCCATAGAATAACATCTACTCAAAGGATAAAAAGCCTTAGCATCATCATTGATTGCCTCCAGCAACTTCTCACTCAAGTTTTTTAATTCAATAGATATTTCCCTTAATTGTTCCTCATATTCAAGATACTTCTTCTTACCATAAGTAAGCTCAATAGCCATATTGGCTAAAGAAGCAGATAAGGCTCCAACCAAAGCACTTGCACTGCCACCACCTGGAATAGATTCTTTTGAAGCTAAATTAGAATTGAACTCATAAATTGTCTTTTTATACATATTTCAATTCTAGCAAAAAGAAGACTAGTTGTCTTCTTTTATACTTTTTTCGATAGCTACATTGCCTGCATCATATCCTAAATTATCATAAAGAGAATATAGCTCGGTACTTACTAAGTGGAACTCACCATTATCATAAATTAAACGATAAGAATCACCATAATAATCCCAAACAGTTACATCGGTATCTTTATCCTTAGCCAACTTGATAAAATCATCAAACTTCAAGGCATCCATACCATAATTTGAAGTAATGCCATCCTTGCCATCATTATAAGTAATGACAAAAGGATGATAGTACTCATAATAATCAGTCTTTAGATAATTATCAAGAATATAATCACGATAAGATTCCATCATATCAACAAGTTCATGATTCTTAGTTGAAGTAACCACCGATAAACTAAAGGAACCAGATTCCATATAAGACTTATCCTCATCATTTAGACTCTTAAAGAAATCATAATATTCAGATTCATTATCGTCGCCGATATATCCAGAATAATAATCATAAGTCATCTTATCATAGTCAAACTTATATATTCTAGATAAGCCAAAGCCATTAGTCTTTTCACAGCTATAGTTAAAACCTAATGACAAAATAACACCACCTACAAACAACAATACTTGTAGCTTAGATAAACTAAACTTTCTCTTATATACAAAGTTTCCTATAAAGTAAGCCGCAAATAACAAGGCATATGAGATAACGGTTCCGTAGATTTCATTTTTGATTCTGCCTGATGCGATTATGAATAAACAGATTATCGTATAGAAACTAATAATAAACGGATAGGCAAAGAAACCATCAGAATAATTACCAGCTCTTTCTACCTTTCTATTATTGAATGACTTAAATAATAAGAAAGCAAATAATACGATATAGACTACAGTAACTACATATGATGAAACTAGATATTCATATACATAGCCACCAAAAGTTATAGATGTATATTCAACAACACTTAAAGCAACTGGTGATAAATAAACAAGCAATTTATATAGAGAATCAGTCAACACG
>CAKUTY010000066.1 GCA_934692455.1 uncultured Erysipelotrichaceae bacterium | reverse complement strand
GTTAAATGGCTATTTAAGTCGTTTTGGCATCGATGAGAATAAGGCTAAACGTAAGGTAAATAAGCTATCAGGTGGTGAGCAACAACGCGTGGCAATAGCTAGGGCAGTTGCCTGTGATGGCGAAATCATCTTAGCTGATGAGCCTACTGGTAATCTAGATTATGAAATATCTTTAGGCATTATCAAATTATTTAGAGAACTAGTGGAAACATTTGGAAAGACTATTATTATGGTTACTCATAATAATGAATTAGCTAATATGTGTGATCATGTAGTTCATATTGATCAAAAAACTAAGAGTGTCTTATGAATAAACATTATTTTAAAAGGATATTTGAATCGATTATCACAAGAAGGAAAGACTCAATCCTGATTTTTTCGATTATCTTTATCCTGTCTTTCTTTATTATTGTCGCAACCTGTATATCAAGGCTTGGTACCAATATCTCAAATAGTGTAAAAGATAACATAGAAATAAGTGTTTATACAAATGATGTTGAATTTAGAAATAATAAAGATTGTATAGATATTGATGATGATTTTGCTTATTATTGTAGAGATAATAACTGTAGTTATGAGTCTTCTTATGCTACTGAGGCCTACACAAAAGATGAATATGGAACTAAGTCTAACGGTATCTTAGCTTCAGCTGTTTCTTATGATGCCTTTGCGGATTTAAATTATGAAATAACTAATTATTTTAGTGATACCAATCAAGTCTTGGTGAATACTAATACATTTGTAGAAGAAGGGGATAAGATAGATATCTATATTAAAGATAAGTCTTATACCTTTGAAGTAGTTGGCTTCTTTATAAAAAATGATTCTTCTGTATCTAGTAAAAACCCTTATTATGATGAAAATACAAAGTTCATCATAAATAAAGACGATTTCTTTAGTATCGCTAAAGAAAATAACATAAAGCTTACACCAAACTATATGGGTATTCAAACTTATGGAACAACTTATGAAGAACTTAGCTCAGCTTTTAAAGATATTCTAGATAAAGAATCTAAGAAATATACGATTAATTCTAATATCGATGAATATAATAAGGTGGTTAAACCAAGTGAGAGTTTAAAAGATCTTTACAACATCATCATGATTGTAATGGTTATTATTAGTTGCTTATTATTAATTAATGTGATTACTTTCTTAAATGAGAAACGAATTCATGAATATGCGGTGTTATTGGCGATAGGACAAAGCAAACTATTGTCGATTATTTCTTTTGCGTTAGAGATATTAATAATAGCTTTCTTAGCTATATCTCTGTCTTTTCCAATAGGCATAAGAGTAGCTAAGTCTTCTGCTGATAAGATGTTAGAAACAAATATAAAAAGACAAGAACGTATGGCAATGATATCAGGTAATCAAGAAGACTTTGATGTCTTTGAGAAACAATTAGCTCTTTACGAAGAATATGAGATAAGCATAAGTACTTTGGATGTTGTTTATATCTATTTAATCAATGACAGTTTTATTCTTGTTTCTTGTTTGTTTGCGTTTATTTCTATTAGTAAGCTTAAAGCACGTCAACTTTTAATAAATTGATGTATAATGTCTTTATCGATAAAAGAAACTGATTATATCTTTTGTTTATAGAGAGAAACGTTTTGGTGCAAGTTTCAATAAGAGATATAAGTGACACTTCTTTAGAATCTATTGAAAAGATAGGTCGTTACTCGCGTTAAGAGCTTAAAGTTAAAGATAAGGTGGTACCGTGCATATGCACCCTTGTGCTACCTTTTTTATTTTCATAAGGAGAGGATTATGTATCAAACAGTAAAAGGAACTTACGATTTATTGCCAGAAGAACTACAAAATTTCGAAGATCTTCAAGATTCATTTAGAATCATGCTTGATTTATATGGCTACAAGCTAATGAAAACACCAGTATTTGAATATGCAGGCGTTTTTAGAAAAGACAATGACACCAGTGATATGGTAACTAAGGAGATGTATACTTTTTCTCCTAATGATAAGGACTTATATACTTTAAGACCTGAGGGTACTGCGGGTATTGTAAGAAGTGTTATTCAAAATAAGCTATATATGGATACTCCAGTTAAGTTAGCTTATATTGAAGAAATGTTTAGACATGAGCGTCCTCAAAAAGGAAGACAACGTCAATTTACTCAAATGGGTATTGAAAATATTGGCGAAAAGTCACCTTTGGTTGATGCAGAAACTATTGCCCTAGGTTATAACTATATCAAGTTAGTAGGCTTATCAAATGTTAAGGTGTTGATTAATACCTTGGGTGATAGCGTATCTAGAGTTAATTATGCTAACGCTTTAAAGGCACACTTTGAAAGCTATAAGGAAGATCTTTGTGAGGATTGTAAGAATCGTTTAGTTAAAAATCCTCTAAGAATCTTAGATTGTAAGATTGATAGAGATAAGGATTTTGTAAGGAATGCTCCTAAGATGAAGGATTATCTAACTGATGAAGCAAAGGAATACTTTGAAAAGGTAAAAGGATATTTGGATGTATTAGAGATTCCGTATGTTGTGGAAGATTCACTTGTAAGAGGCTTAGATTATTATACCGATACAGTATTCGAGGTTGTTTCAACCGATGAAAGTGCTGGCGCTCAAGCTACTGTCTTTGCGGGTGGTCGTTATGATGATTTGGTTAAACAATTAGGTGGCCCTGAATTATCTGGTATCGGTTTTGCGATTGGACTTGAACGTCTATTAATTTTGGCTAAGGCTGAGGATGCTTTGGCTCCAATTGAAGAAGAAATCGATTGTTATGTCATTGATATGACAAAGGGTAGTTCTTATGCTTTAGAAGTAGCTACTACTTTACGTAATAACTTCTATACTACTGAATTAAATTATTATGATCGTTCAATGAAGTCACAATTTAAGTCAAGTGATCGTAAGCATGCCATTTATGTTGTGATTATTGGCGAGGATGAAATGAATAATCGTATGGTTACTATTAAGAATACGATTACTAAACAACAAAATACAATCAAGTTTGATGAAATAATTGATTATCTTGAAGAAAGAGAGGATAGATAAATGTATAGGACACATACTTGTGGACAATTAAGAAAAGATGATGTAGGTAAAACAGTAGAATTAGCTGGTTGGGTTTCAAAGAGAAGAAATCTTGGTTCTATTGTCTTTATTGATTTAAGAGACCGTTATGGTATTACTCAAATTACTTTTGATGAGGCTCATACTGAGAATATCAAAGATGTAAGAAACGAATATGTTTTATGGGTAAAGGGTGAGGTTAGCGCTAAGGAAGTACCAAATCCTAAGTTAGAGACAGGTGAGATTGAAGTTTTAGTTAAGGAAGTTAAGGTGTTAAATTCTTCTAAGACTACACCAATGATTATTGCGGATGAAACTGATGCCCTAGAAGATTTAAGATTAAAGTATCGTTACTTAGACTTAAGAAGACCTGTGCTTCAAAAGAATTTAATTTTAAGAGATAAGGTTACTACTATCTTTAGAAGAGTTTTACATGATCATGATTTTATTGAAGTAGAAACTCCAATTCTATCTAAGTCTACTCCAGAGGGTGCTAGAGACTATCTTGTTCCTTCTCGTTTATATAATGGTAAGTTCTATGCCTTACCTCAATCTCCACAAATCTATAAACAATTGTTGATGATTTCAGGTATGGACCGTTATTTCCAAATCGCTAGATGTTTTAGAGATGAGGACTTAAGAGCTGATAGACAACCTGAATTTACACAAATTGATATGGAAATGAGTTTTGCGAGTGAAGAGGACTTGTTTGCGATTGTTGAAGACTGTATGCATGAAGTGTTCAAGGAACTTAAGGGTATTGAACTTGAAAAGTTCCCAAGAATCAAGTACTTAGATGCGATGGAAAAGTATGGCAGTGATAAGCCAGATTTAAGATTTGAGATGTTACAACATAATGTAACTGAATTGTTTAGAAATTCTGAATTCTCAGTATTTAAAACTTGTTTAGAAAACAACGGTGTTATTAAGGCTATCAAAGTTGATAATCACGCTTTCTCTCGTAAGGAAACAGATAAGTTCTCTGAGTTTGTTAAGATTTATAAGGCAAAAGGTGTCGCTTTTGTTAAGTATGAAAATAATGACTTTACAGGTGGTATTGCTAAGTTCTTGAGTGAAGATGAAAAGAACGCTTTGAGAAATGAATTTAGCTTAAGTGAGAATGATACCTTATTGTTTGTAGCTGATAAGAAGTCAATTGCTGATGTAGCTTTGGGTGCTTTGCGTTGTAAGGTTGCTAAGGAACTAGGCTTAATTGATGAGAATAAGTTCTGTTTTGCGTGGATTGTAGAATTCCCAATGTATGAATGGAGTGATGATAGACAAAGATATGAGGCTGCATCAAACCCATTCTCTTGTCCAAGAGATGAGGATATCGCAAAACTTGAGGATGATAAGGGTAACTGTTTCTCTAGAGCTTATGACCTTGTATTAAATGGTTATGAATTATCAAGTGGCGCTATTAGAATCCATGATCAAGATGTTCAAGCTAAGGTGTTTAAGGCCCTAGGTTTAAGTGAAGAACAAGCCAAAGAAAGATTTGGTTTCTTCTTGGATGCTTTCCAATATGGTATGCCACCAGAGTGTGGTTGTGGCATTGGTCTAGAAAGACTTATCATGATCTTGTGTGGTACTGATAATATCAAGGATGTTGTGGCTTTCCCTAAGACTGCAACTGCTTATGATTTGATGGCTGATGCACCAGGTGGCGTTGATCAGGAACAACTTGACGCATTAGACTTAATAGTGAAAGAAAAGTAAAATAAATGGCATCTATATCATGCCATTTATTGTAAGGAGATTATTTTGATGAAGAATTTATTTACTAAGAGAAATATATCGTTACTTGTTTCGATGTTAGTAATCTTATTTTTCTATTTGTTGCCAGATATGACCTGGGGTTTGTCTCATGAGGCATTGTGGGCAATAGGTATCTTTTTTGCCTCACTTATCATGTGGATTAATGTGTCTATTGATTGGCCATCGCTTATTTCATTATTCATGATAGGATTACTTCCATCTTATGGTTTTAATAAGATGCTACAAGGATCGTTTGGTAATTCAACCGTGGCTTTCCTGTTGTTTACTTTTATTCTTGTATATCCTTTGTCTCAGACTAATTTTGTAAGAAGAATCACTATCGCTTTTATTACTAATAAGGTGGCTAGAAAGGGACCTTGGCACTTTGTATGTTTCTTGTTTGGTGCGATTACTTTCATTGGCCTATTTATTTCACCTTCAGTGTTGTTTGTAGCTTTCTTACCATTTCTTGAAGATATCTATAAGGTATTAGATATTAAAAAGGGTAGTAAGACTGGTAATATGCTGATGATGGGAACTGCTTTTTGTATCTCATTGTCTTCAGGTATGACACCTATTGGCCATGTTTGGCCAACTTTGGCGATGAGTTATTTTGCGGGTAGTGAAATTGGTTATCCTATTAGTGCTTTTGAATATATGGCCTTTGGTATTCCTACTGGTGTTGTTTTATTGGTTTTTCTTGTTTTAATCTTTAAGTTTATTTATAGACCTGATGATATTAAGAATATTGATACTGCTAAGGCAATTAGTTTAAAAGGAAGTATAGCTAAGGCTGATGCTTCTGAGTTGGCTATTATTTCTGTTTTGGTTTTGGTTGTCTTCTTATGGATTTCACCATCTCTTGTAAAGAATGCAATGCCTGAGTATTATGCCTTGATTAATGGCATGACAACAGCGATGCCACCACTTCTTGGCTGTATCTTGATGTTTGTGATTTCTTTTGATGGTAAGCCATTATTAAACTTTAAAGAGGCAACTACTAAGGGTGTTATGTGGGGTTCTATTTTGATGACAGCTGCTGCTACTTTAGTTGGGGCAACACTTACTAATAAGGACTTAGGTATTTCTACTTGGTTATCTGATATGATGGGACCTGTTGCCAGTGGTTTGTCGGTTAGTGTTCTTGTGTTCTTCTTTGTAGCTTGGGCTGTAATTGAGACTAATTTTTCTAGTAATATTGTTACTACAACTGTTGTTTCTTCAATTATGCTTACAGTGTTATCGTCACTTCCCAAAGGGACAATTTGTATTCCAGCTGCTATTTGTTTGATTGGTTTTAGTGCTGGTATTTGCAATATGACGCCAGCTGGGCAATCTACTATTAATACGGTTGCGATTGGTTCTGGATGGACTGATAGTAAGTCAATGTTTGTCTGGGGTGGTGTTTTTGCGGTCGTTTCTATTATCGTAATTAGTTTGTTGGGTTATAATCTAGGTGCTATTTTTATGGCTATTTAGGCTATAATTATAAGAAAGAAGGAGGATCTAATACATGCCAGTAAGAATTGATACTGATACTTGTGTAGGATGCGGTGCTTGTACTGATGTTTGTCCTACAGGCTCTTTAAATCTTGATGCTGATGGAAAGTGCCAAGTAAACGAAGATACTTGTATTGATTGTGGTGCTTGTTGCGGTACTTGCCCAACAGGTGCAATTTCTCAATAATAATATCAATGAGTTGATACCAAGCTTAGCTTGGTATTTTTTTATGGTTTTGATGTTAAAATAGATGGGTATGAAGAAAGATTATATTTTACCTAATATTAAGGAAGCTAGAAGAAGAAATAACACAGAAGAGATTGCTAGACTAACATATAATGTCGATGAAAAATATTTGAATCTAGGAAAGGATAAGAAGTATCTAATTAAGACTCATGGTTGTCAGGCAAACTTTAGAGATTCAGAGACTATTGCGGGTCTTTTGGAGGAACTTGGTTTTACAGAAACAACAAGTGAAGAGGATGCTGATATCGTCTTGATTAATACTTGTGCTATTAGAGAGGGTGCTGAGGATAAGGTTTTTGGTGAAGTTGGTGCTTTAAAAAGACTAAAAAGAGAAAGACCTGAGATGCTTATTGGAATCTGCGGTTGTATGGCTCAAGAGGAGAAAACGGTTACCACTTTATTGGATAAGTATCATCAAGTAGATATTATTTTTGGTACTCATAATATTACTTCTTTGCCTAAGATGATTTATGACATCTATAATGCGAATAAGAAGAGGGCTGTTGAGGTCTTTTCTAAGCAGGGCGAGGTAATTGAGAATGTTCCAGTTACTCGTTTATCAAGTCATAAGGCTTCAGTAAATATCATGTATGGTTGTGATAAGTTCTGTACTTATTGTATCGTCCCTTATACTCGTGGTAAGGAGAGAAGTAGATTACTTGAGGATGTTGTTAAGGAAGTACAAGAACTTAAGGATACTGGTTATAAGGAAGTGTGTTTGCTTGGTCAAAATGTTAATGCCTATGGTAAGGATTTAAAGTTGGGTTATGATTTCGCAACTTTATTGACTGAGGTAGCTAAGACTGGTATCAATAGAGTTCGTTTTATGACTTCACATCCTTGGGATTTTAATGACGATATGATTATGGCGATTAAGAATAATAAGAATATTTGTCCTTATATTCATTTGCCTGTTCAGTCTGGTTCTAATAGTATTCTTAAGAAGATGAATAGAAGATATACTATTGAGGATTAT